>JAGLUC010000350.1 GCA_023134955.1 Methylococcales bacterium
GCATAGCCAGCTACGTAACTGTTGCCACAACGCATTACGCCAAGGATGGTGTGTATTAGAGCAATGCAGGAGCAATTGCCGAGAAGACAGACAAAAAGACCAGTCAGTTGTTGAAATTATTTTGTGCATGTTCCTTATTAATGAAAAATATTTTATTGTCCTTTATAGTACACTCTTACAATAAGAGATGGCTTTAAGAACAATCTCTATATTTTCAAAGAGGAAATAACATGCAGGAATATGACGAAAAACGTGACTATATCCGAATGGGTATTGACTGTAATCTTACCTATAGACTGGCTGATTCTGACATTATAAAAACAGGTCGCTGTACCTCTTTAAGCGGTGCAGGTGTTTCTTTTATTACTGATTCCCATTATGATTCTGGCTTGGCAATGGAAATAAATATATTGCCCGAAAACTCAACCACCGCGCCCATGGCAGCTTTCATAGAAACAGTAAGAAGCACACCACAGCAAGACGGTTCTTTTGAAATTGCCGCATCAATCAAAAGCCTTAAATAAAAAACACTCTATGTACACAATTACCAAAGAAGTCTATTTTTGCTATGGTCACCGTTTAATGAACCACAAAGGTAAGTGTAAAAACTTACACGGGCATAGCGTAAAAGCCTCTATCTCCATTAAGCAAGAACAGCTGGATGAACAAGGTATGGTCTGCGACTTTGCTGATATTAAAGATATAGTTGAGCGTTATATAGATCAACATCTTGATCACAATTTTATACTGCATAAAAATGACCCAATCATTCCAATGCTGCAACAGCAAAAAGAACGATTTATGATGATTGATGAACACCCAACGGCTGAAGTATTGAGTAAAATGATTTATCAATATTTAAAACAACAAGGATTAAATATTGATAAAGTAACCCTTTGGGAAACAGCCAGCGCTAATGCCTGTTACCAAGAAAACTAATCCTACTTAATTATGAGCCTGGTTCACCCTGTTAATACCTCATTATGTTTGGAAAAACTGTGTGAATCTAACTTTCAAAAACTGTTTTGCCTGATTCCCAATCTATGTTCTTTTCAAACACATGCAACAGGAAAGACCAACAACAGACCAACACTACATTTAAAAATAATTGACCGAACAACTCACACCCTAACGGTAGAGCTAAGCCACCAGTTCAATAAAAACCTTGATACCCTTATGGAACCCGCAGTCAAAATCAGAATTTATTTAGATGCCAATCTCGCAGAAGTATTAAAAGACCACGCCCGAACAGACGTATCAAGAGTATACAAAAACCCCGCACAAAGCGTTGAAATAATGAATTACAAATGGCGCTTAAATTATTTCTTGGAAAAATGGTTAGACCACTGCCTACAAACCAACTACCAATTTCGAAGCACAAGGATGTGCTGAGTGTATTTTTTGCAGGAGCAATAAAAATACCGAAATACAGGGATGTATTGAGTGTCGATTTTGCAGGAGCATTAATCGACCGAAACACAGGAATATATTGAGTGTCAATTATACAGGAGCATTAATCACCCGAAGCACAGGGATAAACTAAATGCCAATTTGCAGAAGCATTAACCAACCAAAACACAAGGATATATGAAGTATCAATTTTACAAAAACTAACTTTTAGCAAAAGACTAACTTTCTTATTGGCAGACAACTAATACTAGAGTGTAAGATACAAGATACTGTTCGCATTTAAAGGCGTTATTAAAGAGGGATAGGCACTAATCTGACCCACGATTTTTATAATCAAGGCCTCCTTACAATGTCTCTACCCCTCATCCAACCGTCATTGGATAGTGCCATTTTTTTATCTAAATTGACACTGGGTTTAAGATACAAGGCCTGAATGGCACTTACTTAA
>JAGLUC010000351.1 GCA_023134955.1 Methylococcales bacterium
CAACAACTTTTATTGCTTGAAAATCAACACCCGGAATTATCGGTTGCCTTCGGTGCAGTCAGTTATGCCGTAGCAAGACGTGATAAGAAAAACAAAATTGGCGGTGGCTCGGCACGTAGTTATTTTTTATTGGTTGAGGCTAATAATGGTCACCAGCAAAAAACAGGTATTTGCGTATTGCCTAAAGGCAGTGAAGAAGGAGTTGAAGTTATCCTCAAGCAACAACAATTTTCTTTGCGTATTGGTCAGCCGGTACAGTTTCATTTAGCCTCTACAACGGGAGATGCTAAATATAAGTCAGGTGAATTGGTTGAAATAATCGAAGATCACTTTAACTTTTTACCCCCCTTAGCGGTTGCATTTGAAGGTGGTGATAAAGCTGAAATTACCGTGCAATTATCGGTTACACAAACAGAAGTGGGTACTCTAAAAATTCAATGTATTGCTGACAATAAACAACGCTTTGATGTCGAGTTTCAAATAAGAAAAAAGGCTTTAGCAACCCTGTCAACAAATACAGAATTACCTGAAAACATTAATCAGGCAAAAGAAAAAATACAGGCGGTTTTTGGTTCAAAATCGAAAAAAGTTGATCCTAAAGCCGTTAAAAGTTTACGTGGTAATTTAGAAAAAGTGTTGGGCTTATCCCGAACAGAATGGGATACAGCCATATTAAGAGAGTTATTTACCGAGCTGTTGGAAGGGATGAAATCTCGTAGACGATCAGAAAATCATGAACGGGTTTGGTTGAGCTTAATTGGGTTTTGTCTACGACCAGGGTTTGGTTATCCACTAGATGACTGGCGGGTAGAGCAATTATGGAAAACCTACAGTCAGGCAATACAATTCGTTAATGAAAGACAAAACTGGACTGAATGGTGGACGCTGTGGAGACGAATTGCAGGTGGATTAGATGGTTCAGCACAGGAACAGATTTTTAAAGATATATCCAAATTTTTAAATCCTGCCGCAGCTAGACAAGCAGGTGTTGCCAAGCAGATTAAAATTCGAGGTTATGATGATATGGTGAGATTGTCAGGTGTACTGGAACGCTTATCTGTCGATAAAAAAATAATATTGTGTGAATGGTTGTTAAAGCGCTTGCAAAAATCAAGCGAACCCAATCAAACATGGTGGGCTGTGGGGCGTATCGCCTCAAGAGTGCCTTTTCATGGCAGTAGCCATAATGTAATTCCAGCACAATTAGTCACAGACTGGATGACTCAGTTGCTTAAAGTGGATTGGAAAAAAGTACCTCAAGCAGCTTTTGCAGCAACCTTAATGAGTCGAATGAGTGGTGACAGAGTCAGGGATTTAGATGAGACCATTCGCTTACAGATTGTTGAAAAACTACAGGCAAGCAAAGCACCATCATCCTGGGTCGAAATGGTCGAGACTTATAAAGAACTTGATGAAGTTGAAGAAAAACAAATTTTTGGTGAGGCTTTGCCGCCTGGGCTAAAGTTAATATCTTAATAACTACTCAGCTTACCCCTGAAACCCACCATTTCAGCGTTGAAAAATGATCATTTACACGTGTAAACTCACATTTTCCGCCTTGAACTGACGGGTTTTAGGGGCAACCTGAGTAGTTACATATCTTAGATGTATTCAGGGGATATAAAATAACATGAAACAAAATTATAAAATTGCCCAATTAGGTCATCCAATTTTAAGGCAGCAAGCTGAACATGTGGAAGATGTTTGTTCACCAGGTATTGTTGATCTGATTGAATACATGCTTAAAACCTTAGCTGAAACAAATGGAGTGGGCTTGGCTGCGCCGCAAATATTTGAATCGACCTGTATTGTTATTATCGCCTCACGCCCATCAAAGCGTTATCCATTAGCACCCAAAATGGAAGCAGTGGTGATGATTAATCCAAGTTTTGAAGTGCTATTAAAAACTAAGCACAAAGACTGGGAAGGTTGTTTAAGTATCCCTGGAATTAGAGCATTAGTGCCAAGGTATCAGAAAATCAAAATTTCATACTTGGATCAACAAGGTGAAAATCAGCAGTTGATAGCCGAAGATTTTATAGCCCGCATTTTTCAGCATGAATATGATCATCTAAAAGGTTTGGTCTATCTGGATAGAGTAGAAAATAACAAGGATATTATTTCTGAAGAAGAATTTCAGAAGTTGATGGATGCTAATTGAAATTAAATTATATTTTTGAGTAAAAAACACCTACTAATCATTAGCATTACTTCTAATGCAATAAAATAATTGGGAACAGTGTAAATTAAATACACCTTATGTATTCAATGTTACACAGGCTCAATTCTTCCAGCCTATTCTTGACTAATACCAATTATTAAAAATCATTTTATAAATTAGAGAGTATGCATGACTTGTTGGTCAAACTAAGACATTGATGACATCTAACAGATAACGGGGGGGGGTATAGGCTTTTAATTAAAAGCAATTACTTTAAATTACCCAATTTCTAAGTGTGGATTGGGAATTAATTAAACTATGTTATATAGCGTGTTGATATGGGTGAAATAACACAATTTATGGTGATCTTATGAAAAAGATTGAAAACAAAAAGTAAGCTTATACTTACGGCTGGTCTTGATTTCGGGTTTTTATCGCCGTAAAAAACTTATATGGCATGTTTGTTGCACTATTGTAAATTTGCAACATTTTGTTGCTTAATAATTATTAAGTGAAGGGGCTTTTAATGAATTACAAACCAGCCATTATTTTACTCGGTGTTATTCCTGGCATGTCCGCTATGGCAGAACAAGAAGGGGAAATTCATCGTGGTGAAGATATGGTTATCACCTCGGGACATAAACTCTTTCCAAACTCAACTGTAGCAACTCCGAGTTTTGAAATAACCAAGCAAGATTTAGAAAAAATCAACATGACCAGTGCTGAAGATGCCATAAGAATGGCTCCAAGTGTACAGGTGAGAAGACGCTTTTATGGTGATACTAATGGTGTAACAGCTATTAGGGGATCAACTAATTTTCAAACTAACCATTTCAATATGTATGTAGATGGAATACCGCTGCATAACCCCGTACAAACCAAATGGAATGGTGCGCCTAAATGGAATCTGATTGCTCCTAATGCCATAGATTCAACCTCGGTTTTTTATGGTCCATATTCAGCTGAACATAAAGGTTCTTTTGGCGGTACTTTTGACCTGAAAACGCGTTTACCAGAGAAGTTTGAAATGAGTATGGAGGCTACGGGTATCATTCAGCCTTCCAGCCAAAATGGACAAAAAGAAGAAGTTTTAACAGGACATAAAGAGTTTATTTCGGCGGGCAACCGTTTTGGTGATTGGACTTTTTTTGGCTTTTATAATCATTTAGAAAATGAAGGTCAACCACAATCATTTGCTGCCAGCACGCCTTCCGCTGGCACAACAGGGACACCAGTCGCTGGAAGCTACTCAACACAAACTATAACGGGTGTTCCTAGTATTATTACAGCTGATAAAGGTATCAATGAAAATATAACCGACCTTTATGAGCTAAAAGTCAGTTATGATTTTACCCCTGATCTAAGAGCCCTGTTTACCATAGCCCTTGAAGATACAGAAAGAAACAGTCAATCCAGAACTTATTTAACAGATGCTGCTGGCAATCCTTTTTGGGGTAGCAATACAACTGTAACAGAAAATGGTCAAGATTTTACTGCGAACCCGTCTTCATGGGGTAACCCAACCTTAACAGGAAGCGAAAATGAAAGAAAAACACTGATGTATGGTTTCAATCTATCTGGTAAATTAACAGATAGCTGGGACATCGACACCACTGCCAGTTTTTTTGATGCCTTTAAAGATGAAACAGTAACATCAGATTTTAGTCAAAATGATCCTCGCTACGCTATTGACAAAAAAGGGGATGTTAAAGATATTGAAGTCTGGTGGGTTGATTACAGTGTAAAACTGGCAACACAAAGTCTGTTTGGTCGTAATGACTTAGGGATGATGGTTGGTTATCAGTTTAATCATTCATTTCTTGATATTGATAAACATACGATAAATTCAGACGGTTCAACTGGAGGACTTGAAGATGCTGATGGGGGTTCTACTCAAACTCATAGTGCATTTATGCAAACCGATTGGGACTTTGTTGAAAACTGGAATATCATGGCAGGGCTTCGCTATGATCATTGGTCTACCTCAAGGGGGCATATTAATGACAAGAATGGAACTGGCGGTCTTGATGACCGTGATGCAGGTAGAGTTTCACCTAAAGCATCTCTAAGTTTTACGCCAACTGATGAATTAACGCTACGTTACTCATTTAGTAAAGCTTATCGTTTTGCTGTAGCTGAAGAGTTATTCGACAGTTCTAGCAATACGGGTGCTACCAATATATCTGATCCAACATTGGCACCTGAGTCTGGTTATTTTCATGACTTTAAAGTTCACTATGCATTGAATGAAGGCTACACCAGCGTTTCATTGTTTTACAATACAATTGAGAATGAGATCATGAATACTCAAACTCTACTAATTAATGGTGACACAAAAAACAGAACTCGTGGAATTGATAAAACCGAAACCATAGGTGTTGAGTTTGTTTATCAGCAAGACCATATTATGGATCTTCCATTAGCATTGAACTTAAATGGCACCTGGTTAAATAAAGAAATCAAGGAAGATGGTAACAATCCAGCTACCATTGGAAATGAATGGGTAAGAATTCCAAGATGGCGTGCTAATGGAACATTAACTTATCATACCACGCCTCAATGGGATAACAGCGTTGCAGTGCAATATCGCAGCAAACAACATGCCAATGCTGACAATAGTGATTTTGTTGGTCATGTCTATGGAGCTTCAGATGAATATGTATTAGTCAATTTTAAATCTGCTTACAAAATGGATATAGGTAATGATATAACCGCTAAATTTTCTGTTGGTATAGATAATATTTTAAATGAAAAATATTATGATCATCATCCATATCCACAAAGAACTTATTTCGCAACAATAGGTTTAGATATTTAACCTGTATTGTATACTCTTCACGCTCAAGAATACCTCACCCAAGCACACAGCTTGTTGCGATGAGCGTTGTTTAATGCCATGGATGGCATGTAGTAGAGCAACGCAGGAGCAGTTGCCGAGTAAAGCATTGAAATAGGTTGCTATTCCTGCTGCTTTACGCCTAGCCCACCACAACAATCTACACACTTGAATGAGGTATTCTTAAACG
>JAGLUC010000352.1 GCA_023134955.1 Methylococcales bacterium
AAAAAAGATTCGATTGACAAATGATAGCTAAAAAAAGCCATCATCCGTAGGGAGGGCGTCAATCGAATCTAGGTGGAAGACTTATTAAAAAACTTTTGCTAAAAACCAGGGTTAAAAAAACTTAGGTTAAAAAATTTAGTTAAAAGCAGCACCGTGTTTTGCGCCAGTGGCTTTTAATATTTTCGCTAAAGGACAAAAGCCAGTAAATGCTGTTTGGAATAAATTGATACCAACAAAAGCCGTTAACCATAACCAGTTTTCAGAATGGAATTGTGACAAAGCCAGGCTAATTAAAATAAAGCTACCCGCAAAAGCCAAAACAGCACGTTCGATATTCATAATACCTTTCCTTTTAAATATTTAGATTCAATATATATTAGAATACACTAATATTCTGATAAAGCAAGTATCTGAGGGCATAAAGATTTCTTTTGACTGTTTTTTGATCTCCGTTAGGCGATAAAATTATCATAAATGCTGATTATTAGCGGCATTCAGCTGATTTTTCAGGCTTTTTTTATGCTAAAGTGAGTCTTTATAGAAGAGTAAATAGCGGTAATTACACAGATGTTTAATATCCCAACATTATTAACTTGGGCGCGAATTGGACTGATTCCAGTTTTTGTTGTGTGTTTTTACCTGCCTGTCTCCTGGTCTAATGAAGCAACTGCGATCATCTTTGTTTTAGCGGCGTTTACAGATTGGCTCGATGGATATCTGGCGAGGGCACTAAAACAAAGCTCAAAATTTGGTGCTTTTCTTGATCCTGTTGCAGACAAATTAATTGTTGCAGTGGCGCTGGTATTGTTGGTTCAGGCCAATCCATCACCCTGGGTTGCGGTAGCAGCAGCTATTATTGTTGGGCGAGAAATCGCGGTCTCCTCCTTACGTGAGTGGATGGCAGAAATCGGTGATCGAACCAGTGTTGCCGTTTCAACCTTGGGCAAAGTCAAAACCGCTGTTCAAATGGTGGCGATATTAATGCTGTTGTACCAGGAGCCATTTAAAGAATTTTTGGTTTATGAAGCAGGGTTAGTTTTACTCTATGTCGCTGCGGGTTTAACTATCTGGTCGATGGTTATATACCTAAGAGCCGCCTGGCCTACTTTTAACAAATAAAACAATTGATCATTTTTTATAAAAAATCCTATCTGATTGAATTGGTTTAAAAAAATCCAGACAATAGAGGCTGAATTTTATCCAGCCGCGCATGGATAACACTTGACAGTTGGTCTTCAGTCAGTACAATACGCGCTCTCTTATTGCTTAAGAGCTATTAGTTACATAGCGGGAATAGCTCAGTTGGTAGAGCACAACCTTGCCAAGGTTGGGGTCGCGAGTTCGAGTCTCGTTTCCCGCTCCAAGATTCTAAACCCCGGTTTTATATGAAATGTATAACCGGGGTTTTTTTGATTTACAGGCTTGTTAAATACCACGGACAAGTTTGAGTAGTAATTTCGCATCCCGGCTGGGTGGCAGAGTGGTGATGCAGCGGCCTGCAAAGCCGTCAACGGCGGTTCGATTCCGCCCTCAGCCTCCATTAATTCTCCGTTTCAAATTCCTTTTCTTTGTATAAAATTTCTGAAGATTATTTTTAGTTTACATCCCCTAAGTGATTAAATTAATGGTTGAATTTTGCCATCTAATCCCGTATTCTTCTGCACTTCATCGCCCGGGTGGTGAAATTGGTAGACGCAAGGGACTTAAAATTTTGAGCACCTAGGTAGGAAACTCCTAGCGTGAATGGAGTCAAATTCGGGGAAACCTCAACACGTTATGGTGGTGGCAATCCCGAGCTAAGCTTTGACCTTTTTATGTATTTACATTAATTGGTTATTGAAAGTGTAGAGACTTGACGGCTCCCGCCTAAAATGAAATTAGCGATTGTTAATTTCGATATGGTGAAGAGAAAGTCCAGACCCCAAATGCAAAACTAAGAAATTAGTTTGCAGCAG
>JAGLUC010000353.1 GCA_023134955.1 Methylococcales bacterium
CCTTTTTCGGCCAATTTTGAGACTTTTGGTCCGCCTGGATAGCCAAGCCCAAGCATTTTAGCTGTTTTATCAAAGGCTTCACCTGCGGCATCATCAAGTGACTCGCCTAGTTGAGTGTATTTTCCCATGCCGTCTACTTGAATCAATAGTGTGTGACCACCAGAAACAAGCAAGGCAATAAAAGGAAATGCGGGTGGGTTTTCTTCTAGCATTGGGGCTAGTAAATGGCCTTCCATGTGGTGAACTGCAATGGCGGGTATTTGCCAAGTCCAGGCTAAACTTCTGGCAGTGGTCGCTCCAACAAGTAATGCGCCCATTAGTCCTGGGCCAGCAGTATAGGCAATGCCTGCTATGTCTGACTTTTTGAGATGACTATCATTGATGGTCTGTTTGATCAGGGGAATGAGTTTGCGAATATGGTCGCGAGATGCTAGTTCGGGTACTACGCCGCCATATTCGGTATGCATGGCAACTTGACTATATAGGTGATGACATATCAGGCCTTTTGTGGAATGATAAATTGCAACCCCTGTTTCGTCACAAGAAGTTTCTATGCCTAAAGTGTACATTGTTTTTGATTAAATTAGATTTGTGGGTATAATTGAGAGTTCACTTAAATGGATCTAATGATCCAATGAATATATTAACATAAATTAGGTCATTATAATGCCAGCAGTAAAAGTAAGAGAGAACGAACCTTTTGATATTGCAATTCGCCGTTTTAAACGTGCGTGTGAAAAAGCAGGTATTTTATCAGAAGTGCGCCGTCGTGAGTTTTATGAAAAACCAACAGCAGAGCGTAAACGTAAAGGTGCAGCAGCGATTAAGCGTCATTTGAAAAAACTGGCTCGTGAGCGTTATGCGCTTAAAAACTTGCGTCGTGGTCGTCCACAGCTTTAATAAAGGCTAAAAAATGGGTTTATTAACAACTCGTATCAAGGATGATATGAAAGCAGCAATGAGGGCGAAAGCCAAGGAAAGATTGGGTGTTATACGCATGATTCTGGCTGCTATCAAGCAGATAGAAGTCGACGAGCGTATAGAGCTTGATGATCAGCGTGTTATTACTGTGCTTGATAAAATGCTTAAACAGCGTCGTGAATCAATAAAGCAATATAATGATGCGGGACGTGATGATTTGTCAGCAGTTGAAGAGGCAGAGGTTTTGATTATTCAGGATTTCTTGCCACAAGCATTAACTCAGGAAGAAATTGAACAGATGGTTGCAAAGGCTATTTCTGACACATCGGCTGAATCCATTAAAGATATGGGTAAAGTGATGGGGATATTAAAGCCTCAAATGTTAGGGCGCGCTGATATGTCTATTGTTGGGGCTACTATTAAGTCCAAGCTGGCTAGTTAGACGGTTGGTGCTGGGTTTATGTCCGGCAGAATACCCCGTGAGTTTATAGATGATCTTTTGGTGCGGGTTGATATTGTCGATCTGATTGATTCGTACGTCCCATTAAAAAAAACGGGAAGTAGTTATACTGCTCGCTGTCCGTTTCATTCCGAAAAATCCCCTAGTTTTTCAGTTAATCGTAACAAACAGTTTTATCATTGCTTTGGCTGCGGTGCTGGTGGTAATGCAATCAGTTTTTTAATGCAATTTAGCCACCTTGATTTCGTGGAAGCGATAGAGGATTTGGCTGGTTTTGTTGGCGTGGATGTGCCAAGAGAAGCGCTGGCTTATCAGGAAAAAAAACAGGACTATTCAGCTTTATATTCAATACTTGAGCGAGTTGCGGTATTTTACGTTGAGCAACTGAGAGGTTCTTCTCGGGGCAAGGGTGCTATTGACTATTTAAAACAAAGAGGGCTGAGCGGGTCTGTAGCCAAAGATTTTTCTTTAGGCTATGCGCCTGATGAGTGGAATGCGTTGGCTTCTAAGTTTGATAATAAATTATTATTAGATGCGGGGATGTTAGTCAGCAAAGAAAATGGTCGGCTTTATGATCGTTTTAGAGGTAGGCTGATGTTTCCAATTAAGGATAAGCGCAAGCGAATCATTGGTTTTGGTGGTCGGGTGTTAGACGATTCCTTGCCAAAATATTTGAACTCACCAGAAACAGCAGTTTTTTCTAAAGGTAAAGAACTTTATGGCTTAAGTGAGCTTTTAGAAAAGAATTCCAAGCCAAAAAGAATTTTAATTGTAGAAGGGTATATGGATGTGCTCGCCCTTGCGCAATTTGGTATTAATTATTCGGTTGCTGCTTTAGGAACGGCTACTTCAAAAATACATTTAGATTTATTGTTTCGATTTACTTCAGAACTGGTTTTTTGTTTTGATGGTGACAGTGCAGGACAAAAAGCTGCCTGGCGCGCTGTTCAAGAGGCATTTCCTTGTCTTAAAGACGGTAGGCAAGTCAAGGTGATGCTGTTGCCACAGGGACAAGATCCTGATTCGTTGATAAGAGAAGAAGGTTTGGATGGATTTGAAACCAGAGTGCAAAATTCACAAACATTATCAGACTATTTTTACAGCTACATTACTAATGGTGTAGATTTAGCAACGGTGGAAGGTAAGGCGCAATTAATGGCCGAATCAAAACCCCATGTGGAAAAAATTCCAGCTGGTTTTTTTAGAGAAATGATGTTTTCTCGGTTGCAGGAATTATGCGGAAATAGCTCCCTAGACGTTTTGAAAAATCCTGCTATGCTTGGGTTATCTGAACGACAAAAAACAGTGGCTAAAAAAGGTATTCAGGGACGAGTAAAGTTATCTCCTGTCCGTATTGTTGTCGCATTGTTGTTACAAAACCCACAGTTGATTGAAATTATTGAGCTACGCGAATTAAGTTGGCAGAATTTAGAATTTGCTGGTCTTAATGTGCTGGAAGAAGTTTGTCAGGCAATTATAGAAATAAAACCAGAGACGCCAGCCATTTTAGTTGAGTATTTTAGGGGTAAAGCAAGCGAAAAAGTGGTTAATACGCTAATGAATTGGGATTTTTTTATTCTTGATAATGGTGTTGAGGCCGAGTTTTCTGGTGCGCTTGATAGAATGTTAGAGCAATTGGATGAGAGTGCTTTAAATCAATTGTTGAAAAAGGAAAAAAAGGAAGGCTTAAGTCAGGCTGAAAAGGAACAGTTAATACTGTTACTGGAAAAAAAAGTTTGACGTAGCTATAGAATTGTTTTTAGTGTTATAATTTGCTGTTCGGCGTTGTCGAATGTAAGTGTATTTTTTGGGCGTAGAATGAATCAAGAACAACAACAATCTCAAATTAAACAATTGATAGCAAAAGGTAAAGCTCAAGGGTATTTAACTTACTCTGAGGTAAATGACCATTTGCCTAGTGATATTGTTGATCCTGAACAAATTGAAGATATTATTGGTATGATTTCTGATATGGGTATTCAGGTGCATGAGGTTGCACCTGATGCAGACTCTTTATTGACATCTGATTCAGCAATAACCACAGATGACGATGACGATGCGGCAGAAGTAGCCGCTTTAGCATCGGTAGATAGTGAATTTGGTAGAACAACCGACCCTGTACGTATGTACATGAGAGAAATGGGTTCAGTGGAGTTATTGACTCGAGAACAAGAGTTAAAAATAGCCAAAAGAATTGAAGCTGGACAACGTCATATGGTCGCTGCGGTAGCAAGGTCAAAAATGATTGTAGAGTCATTTATAAGTTCTTTTGATGCGGTATTAGATGAAGAGTCTGATGTTAGATTGAATGATCTGGTGATTGATTTAGTTGATTTAAATGAGCCTGATTTTGACCCTAAAGCAGCGGCAGCGGCAGCGGCAGCAGCGGCGGCAAGTAAGGAGAATGAAGAGAAAGATGTTAAAAAGGGCTTGGATTACGAAGAATTTAAGGTAAAAGTTGATGAGCTAAGAGTCGCATTGGAAACAGCTTCAACTTTAGTGTCTAAAAATGGCTATAGTGACGAAAAGTCAACAAAAGCATTGGATGAATTAGCTGTGGTTTATACGGAATTTAAGTGGGCACCACAGTATTTAAAGAAAATGCAATCAATGTTTAGGCCTGTTATCAATGATCTAAGAAAGAAAGAGAAGGTTATTGTTGATATTTGTGTAAGAAAAGCAAAAATATCACGTAAAGATTTTATTGCTTCATTTGTAGGGAATGAGACAAGCTCAGAATGGCTGGATAAATATTTAAAAGTCCAGAAATATGCTGATGTATTAAAGGAGTATGAAGCTGAAATAAGAAAGGCTCAAGAAGGCTTGCAAGTGATTGAAAAAAGTCAGGGCATATCGATTTTAGACCTTAAAGATATTCATCGTCGCTTATCGGTAGGTGAAGCTAAGGCAAAAAGAGCGAAGAAAGAAATGATTGAAGCCAATTTAAGATTGGTTATTTCAATTGCTAAAAAATATACCAATCGTGGATTACAGTTCCTGGATTTAATTCAGGAAGGTAATATAGGATTAATGAAGGCGGTTGATAAGTTTGAATACCGTCGTGGTTACAAGTTTTCAACTTATGCAACTTGGTGGATTAGACAGGCAATTACTCGCTCAATTGCTGACCAGGCAAGAACGATTCGTATTCCTGTACACATGATTGAAACAATTAACAAGCTCAATCGTGTTTCCAGGCAAATTTTGCAAGAAAAAGGCAGGGAAGCAACACCAGAAGAGTTATCAGAACGCATGGAAATGCCTGAAGATAAAGTGCGTAAGGTATTAAAAATTGCAAAAGAGCCAATTTCCATGGAAACCCCGATTGGTGATGATGAAGATTCCCATTTAGGTGATTTTATTGAAGATGGAAAGGTTCTTTCTCCTGTGGAATCTGCTACAATTGCTGGTCTTTGTGAGTCTACTCAGAATGTATTGAGTGGGTTAACAGCAAGAGAGGCTAAAGTTTTACGTATGCGTTTTGGTATTAATATGAATACAGACCATACTTTGGAAGAAGTCGGTAAGCAGTTTGATGTAACGCGAGAGCGTATTCGTCAGATTGAAGCTAAAGCGTTAAGAAAATTAAGGCACCCATCAAGGTCAGAGCAGTTAAGGTGTTTTCTTGATGGTGAAAATTGATCCAGGATATACCTTGTTTAACAAAGGTGCATGAAAAACAATTCTAATAACTTGGAAGTGAGGCTTTAGCCTCGCCTGACTTATGTGGGACTAAAGTCCAGCTTCCTAAGTTATAGATTATTTTGTGCTTGTTCTTGTTCTTTAGCTAATATTTCAGGGCCCTTAGCTCAGTTGGTTAGAGCATCCGACTCATAATCGGCAGGTCCCCAGTTCGAGTCTGGGAGGGCCCACCATAATAAGGAACGAGGATTCAATAATATTCGAATATTATTGAATCCTCGTTCCTAAAGAAAAGCCGCATTTGTGGCTTTTTTTGTATCTACACTTTTGTTTATATGTTTTATATCTACAAGAGCATGATCTAAAAACTCAATACATTACGCTCTTAATATTTAGCCCGTGAGGAATTCTATGAGTAACAATTTTATTTTTACATCAGAATCTGTATCAGAAGGGCATCCTGATAAGGTTGCTGATCAAATTTCTGATGCGGTAGTTGATGCGTTATTAGCGCAAGACCCAAAGTCAAGAGTGGCTTGTGAGACCATGGTTAAAACGGGCATGGTTATTCTGGCTGGAGAAATTACCACGGATGCGTGGGTTGATACCGAAGCGTTGGTTAGAAATGTCGTTTGTGAAATTGGCTACGATAATGGTGAGGTGGGCTTTGATGGTAAGACCTGTGCTGTTCTTAATGCAATAGGTAAACAGTCCGCTGATATTGCTATGGGTGTTGATGATAGTGACGATCATGAGCAGGGCGCAGGTGATCAGGGTTTAATGTTTGGTTATGCCAGTAATGAAACTGATGTATTAATGCCAGCACCTATTACTTATTCTCATAGATTGGTTGAACGACAAGCAGAAATTCGTAAGAACCATACATTGCCATGGTTAAGGCCTGATGCGAAAAGCCAAATTACTTTTCGTTACGAAAATCATAAACCAGTAGCGATTGATGCAGTTGTGCTTTCAACCCAGCATTCACCAGAAATTGGTGGCAAGCAGTTGGAAGAAGCGGTGATGGATGAAATTATTATTCCAACATTACCGAAAGAATGGTTACATGCGGACACAAAATATTTTATAAATCCAACAGGTCAGTTTATTATTGGCGGTCCTGTTGGAGACTGTGGTTTAACAGGGCGTAAGATTATTGTTGATACATACGGTGGTATGGCAAGACATGGTGGTGGAGCTTTTTCTGGAAAAGATCCTTCAAAAGTTGATAGATCTGCCGCTTATATGGCTAGGTATGTTGCTAAAAATATGGTTGCTGCAGGATTGGCAGAGCGTTGTGAGATTCAAGTCTCTTACGCCATTGGTGTTGCCGAGCCAACCTCTATTGCCGTTGATACCTTTGGTACAGGTAAAATTGAAGAAGATAAAATGGTTTCAATTATCAGAGAACATTTTGACCTAAGACCTAAAGGTTTAATTGCACAATTAGATTTGTTAAAACCAATTTACCAAAAAACGGCTGCTTACGGACACTTTGGTCGTACAGAAGATTCATTTAGCTGGGAAAAAATAGATAAAGTTGACGTATTAAAAGATGCGGCTGGGCTTTAGTCATTAATTAAATATGCAGGGTAGGGTAGAGTAGTGAATACACAAGATTATAAAGTTGCTGATATGTCATTGGCTGAATGGGGACGCAAAGAAACCCGTATTGCAGAAACTGAAATGCCAGGTTTAATGGCATTGCGAGAAGAGTTTGGAAAGCAAAAACCTTTAAAAGGTGCGCGAATTGCAGGTTGCTTGCATATGACCATTCAAACAGCGGTATTAATTGAAACATTAACCGCATTAGGTGCAGAAGTAAGATGGTCATCATGTAACATCTTTTCTACTCAAGATCACGCAGCTGCAGCAATGGCAAAAGTAGGCATTCCGGTATTTGCCTGGAAAGGGGAAACAGAAGAAGAAGCTGAATGGTGCATAGAACAAACAATTATTGGTCCAAATAACTGGCGGCCCAATATGATTCTGGATGATGGTGGGGATTTAACCATTATGATGCATGAAAAATTTCCAGAATTAATGGCGGATGTGAAAGGTTTGTCAGAAGAGACTACAACAGGTGTGTTGCGTTTATACGAAATGGTGGCAAAAGGCACATTAAAAACACCTGCTTTTAATGTAAACGATTCTGTCACTAAATCTAAATTTGATAACCTATATGGTTGTCGTGAGTCATTGGTTGATGGTATCAAACGTGCAACTGATGTGATGATTGCGGGTAAAATTGCCGTTGTCGGTGGTTATGGCGATGTAGGTAAAGGTTGTGCGCAATCATTACGTGGTTTAGGTGCAACAGTATGGGTGACTGAAATTGACCCTATCTGTGCATTACAAGCATCAATGGAAGGCTTTCGTGTAGTAACTATGGAAGAAGCTGCACCATTAGCGAATATTTTTGTCACAGCAACAGGTAACTTTAATATCATTAATCATGAGCACATGAAAGCAATGAAAAATAATGCTATCGTGTGTAATATTGGTCATTTTGATTCTGAGATTGAAATTGCCTCATTACGTCAATATACCTGGGAAAATATTAAGCCTCAAGTTGACCATGTTATTTTCCCGGATGGCAAAAGACTGATTATTTTGGCGGAAGGGCGTTTAGTTAATTTGGGCTGTGCCACAGGGCATCCAAGTTTTGTCATGTCTAATTCATTCTGTAATCAAGTGCTTGCACAAATAGAGTTATGGAAAAATTCAGCTAACTATAAAAATGATGTTTACATTTTACCTAAAAAATTAGATGAAAAAGTGGCAAGATCACACTTAAAACAATTAGGTGTTAATTTAACTGAATTAACAGCAAAACAGGCGGAATATATTAATGTTCCAGTTGAAGGGCCTTATAAACCAAATCATTATCGTTATTAATTGATAATGGGTATCTACTCACCCGGTTAGGGACTTGAAAGATGCAGGTTATTGATTTATCAGGACGCGTAAATACATCCATGTAAGCTCTGGTGCAACATCCCTGTTGCACAAGCCTGAGAAATCAATAACCTCCATCTTCCTATTTAATAGAGTGGGTAGTTACGATAATGGATTGATTATAAAAAAGGGGCTTAATGGCCCCTTTTTTTATGGAAAAATAAAAGATGTATCATAAATTATCCAATAAATGAAATTGAGCCATGCGAATTTCCCGACTATATACGCCTGATAAGTTAAATGTAGGTCAACAATTAGAACTTGATAATGATAATGCTCATTATGTAAGAACGGTGTTGCGCTTAAAAAAAAACCAGGCAATAACATTATTTAATGGGGCAGGAGGTGAGCACCTTTGTACAATTTCAGAAGTCAGTCGAAAAAGAGTGGCAGTCTCTATTGATAAAATAATTGATAGAAATGTCGAGTCGCCATTGCAAGTGACATTAGGTTTGGGTATTTCTCGTGGTGACAGAATGGATTGGGCTGTGCAAAAATCAGTGGAATTAGGTGTTAATCAGATAACGCCATTACTTACAGAGCGTTGTGTGGTTAAATTTAAAGCTGAAAAAAAACAGCAAAAATTGCAACATTGGAAAAATATAGTGCAACATGCAACAGAACAAAGCAATCGAACAATTTTACCTGAGTTAAATGAAATTGATGGGCTGGAGGAATGGATTAGCACTCAAAAAGGATTAAAAATATTTTTAGACCCCTATGCACAGAAATCATTAGTAAACTTAAAGCCTGAAAATTTACATGTCACTTTATTAACAGGACCAGAAGGTGGTTTTAGTGATTCAGAAAGACAGCTTGCTATTGCCTCAGGGTTTGTTCCTGTCAGATTAGGCAATAGAATATTAAGAACGGAAACAGCATCATTAGCCGCTTTGTCGGCTGTACAAATATTATGGGGAGATTTTGCTTAATGGCTATTAATATACTTAGAAGTATTTATTATGCACTTGTTCCCCTACTAATCTTATTGTTTTTCGCTACATGTTCAGCAATATTGAGTTACGGCATATTGATGGCCGCAGGTGACATTATTTCAATGCGAAAAATTGTCAGTAAAGGTGCTCAAATATTCTTATTGTTCAGTATTTTTCCTTTACGTCACTATTTAAAGTTAACTTGGTCAGACATAGGCTTTGCAACGAAAGCTGTTTTTTTTAAGCAGGTTGGCTATGGCTTAATTTTGGGGTTGGTTACACTTATGCCTGTGATGATCACGCTATACTATTTTGATATTAGTGTCATAGACAGTAGTGTGGAATGGACGATTGATAGTCTAATGTTAAAACTATCAATAGCGTTACTATTAGCATTTTTAATTTCTTTTGCAGAAGAGCCAATTTTTAGTGGGATTTTACTGGCAGGGTTGAGAAAAAAGTTTTTAGTCGGCGTTGCTGCATTGTTAAGTTCAACTTATTATGCAGCCTTTCATTTTGTAAAAACAAAAACCGATATACCTTATCAAGAGCTGAGTATTACAAGTGGTTTTGAGTTAATGGCAGAGGCCTTTTCTAATGTATTAAATCCTGAAATTACCTCCGCATTTATTGCTTTATTGGTTGTAGGCTTATTTTTAGCCACCCTTAGAGTTCAATTTATCAATAGTATCGGTATTTGTATTGGCTGTCATGCAGGCTGGGTATGGCAAATAAAAATAGGCAAAGATTACTTTAATACTAATCCACATTCTGAATACTATTATTTAGTCAGTAGTTATTATGATGGCGTAGTAGGTACATTAGTTGCGGTGTGGCTATCAGCACTCATTATTGCTTTCTTTATCTGGAAACAACTGTGGGACAGATAGTATTCTGTAACCATATAATGGCTTAATCTCTAAAATTATTAAACTGCAAAGGCAGTTCAACAGATTTTTCAGCTTTAAGCATAGCCATCACTTGCTGTAGATCGTCTCTTTTTTTACCCGTCACTCTTATTTTTTCACCTTGAATCGCTGCTTGTACTTTAAGCTTTTTGTCCTTAATTATTTTGACAATTTTTTTAGCAGTAGGGGTATCAATGCCTTGGTTAAGCGTGATGGGCTGTTGAGCTGTTTTTCCAGTATCTTTAATGTCGCCAGATTCCATACAGGCAATATCAACACCTCGCTTGGTCATTTTAGAAAAAAGAATAGGTAGCATTTGTTGTAACTGAAAAGTGGATTCAGCTTTCATCAGAATACTTTCATCTTGTAATTCAAACTGTGCATTAGAACCTTTAAAATCAAAGCGAGTAGATACCTCTTTATTGGCTTGATCTACAGCATTACGTACTTCATGTGGGTCAAATTCAGAAACTATATCAAATGATGGCATTATTTTATTTGAGTTGGGTGAAGGAGTGAAAATAACTATAATTGTGTTGGATTTAATTATCAACTAAAAGAGCATCCATTATAAATTGATTCGAGTTTCTTTGACTAAACCAGAGATTGCTTTGATTCTTAGTTGACGAATAGCCTCACCAATTTGAGAGCCTTTAAGTTTGCCATGCAAAATTTCTGATGTGTCAATTTGACTGGCTATTTCTGCAAGTTTAAGCAGGTGAGTCGCTTGAGGATAAGGTTTGTTCTCAAATCCAGTTCGACCCCTTGCATCGGCTTCACAGGCAATGACAAAGTTCTCAATACTAGAGGTGGCTGATTTAAAAGCAGCTAATGAATTAAGCATATCTATTATTGTTGAGGCTTTTAATTGAAAGACTTTATGACAATGAGTGTGATAATGCATAACTTGCTGAGCCAATATTTTAAATGACTTAGGGACTCTCAAGCGTTGGCAAAATTGATCTAAAACAGCTAGTCCTTGTTGTTCGTGACCATGATGGCTAGGCCATTTAGAGGGATCGGTTTTTGCTTTGCCCAGGTCATGTAAAAGGGCAGCTAAACGCACTTCTGCTTTATCTGATAACTTTGTCGCTTGCTCAAGGCATAGTAGGCTATGTATGCCTGTATCAATTTCTGGATGATAATTTTCAGGCTGAGGTACTCCAAAAAGGCAGTCTATTTCAGGAAAGATAGAATTCAGCGCATTACAGTCTTTTAATGTGTAAAAAAATGCAGCAGGCGTTCTTTCTGTTAGTGCTTTGCGTAATTCAGCCCATACTCTCTCGGCAACCAAATGGTCGGTTTCACCCTTATCAACCATCTGCTTCATTAAAACCAGCGTTTCATCCGCAATGGTAAAACCTAAATGGGCATAACGGGCGGTAAAGCGAGCAATTCGTAATACCCTGACAGGGTCTTCACTAAATGCAGGTGAAATATGTCGAAAAATACGTTGATCAAGGTCTTTTTTACCATGATAAGGGTCAAAAATGTTATCTTGTTCATCCATAGCGATGGCATTAATGGTTAAATCTCTGCGCATAAGGTCTTGCTCAAGAGTCACATCAGCTGAGGCATGAACGATAAAGCCTTTATAACCAGGAGCGGTTTTTCGCTCTGTGCGGGCAAGCGCATATTCTTCATGGGTTTTAGGGTGCAAGAAAACGGGGAAGTCTTTGCCAACCGCTGTAAAACCTTGTTCAATCATGGATTCGGGGGTTTCACCAATAACTACCCAGTCTCGTTCTTTTACTGGATAATTTAGTAAAGAGTCTCTAACGGCTCCACCTACAAGAAATGTTTTCATAAGCTCATTATTTTGCAATTTATAGGACAATTTTAACAGGGTAAAACAATGCTGGAATTATTTTTATTAACTATGTTATTAGGTGTAGTAGCAGGGATACTTGCAGGATTGTTTGGCTTGGGAGGCGGAGTGATTATAGTACCTGCGTTGCTTTGGCTGTTTTCTGCTCAGAAATTTCCAGATGAGTACATTATGATTATGGCAATAGCCACTTCATTGGCAACTATCATTTTTACTTCATTAGCTTCTATTATTGCTCATCATAAACATGAAAATATAAAATGGGACAGAGTTTATCGCTTGATTCCAGGTGTTTTTATTGGTGCAGCAGTGGGTGCAGTGTTGGCCGATTGGGTGGATGCAGAGATTTTAAAAGATTTTTTTATTGTTTATCTATTTTATGTAGGTATACGCATGGCATTGCAGTTAAAGCCAGGTGCTAAAAAAGTTAAAATAAAATCATACCTGGATTATCCGGTCGGACATGGAATTGGCTTGTTGTCTGCAATTTTAGGGATAGGAGGCGGAACGCTTACTGTCCCCTATTTACTCGGGCAGCAAGTAGCCATGAAAAATGCGGTCGCTATTTCCAGCGTATGTGGAATGCCCATTGCTCTATCAGGTGTGCTTGTTTACATCTTATTGAGCTGGGATAAGGTATTGTTGCCAGAATGGAGTTTTGGTTATATTTATTTGCCTGCATTATTGGGTGTAGTGCTGTGTAGTGTTATAACAGCGCCTATAGGTGCGAAATTAGCAAATAAATTACCCGCTCAAAAAATAAAGCGTTATTTTTCGGGGATTATTATTTTTATTGCCATAAAGATGATGCTTGGGTGAAAAACTGATAAGTCTTTCACTCAATATACTCCTCACGCTCAAGAATACCCCACTCTAGCACGTGATATTATCGCGATGAGCGTTGTTATAAAGCATTGAAATAGATTACTATTCCTGCTGCTTTATGCCTAGCTCATCACAATAATCTACATACTAAATTGGGGTATTCTTAAACGTAAAGAGTATATAATCAATTATTTTGGACGAATACTAATTTCTACACGA
This sequence comes from Methylococcales bacterium, assembly GCA_023134955.1. GTDB lineage: Bacteria > Pseudomonadota > Gammaproteobacteria > Methylococcales > Methylomonadaceae > QPIN01. Next base: position 12,697 of record JAGLUC010000353.1, read on the forward strand.
CGGTTTTGTGATCTGCCCATCGCTGAGGCATTAGAAGCAACAGGATAGCGCTCACCAAATCCTCTAGCTTGAATACGACCATGTTTAACGCTCGACTTTACCAGAAAGCTGGCAACACTATTTGCTCTCTGTTCAGAAAGTAGTTGATTGTGAGTATTGCTACCTGTTGAATCGGTATAGCCAGAAATATTAATGCTGGTATTGTTAAATTCTTTTAATACAATAGCAACAGACTCAAGAATAGGGAAAAAATTACCATTAATGTTGGCAGAGTCAGTCGCAAAAGTAATATTGCCAGGCATAATTAATTTAAGGTTGTCACCTTGCCGTTGAACTCTAACGCCTGTACCTTCAAGACGAGCGCGTAATTTAGCTTCTTGTCTATCCATATAGTAACCCGCGCCAGCACCAAGAGCAGCACCTGCACCTGCACCAATGGCAGCACCCTTGCCACCACCAGCAAGCGCACCTATACCTGCGCCGACTGCTGCACCAATACCTGTTCCCCAGGCCGTATTAGCAACTTTTTCTTCACCTGTGTAAGGATCAATTGCGCAGCCTGTTGTTAAGGCGGTGGCTAACACTAAAGCAGTTATTTTTTTCATGGTTGTTCCTTGGTCATTAAAACAACAATAATAGTACAAAGTGTGGCTTAATGGGAGATGAATATGCTTATAAGAGGTATTTTTAAAGAGTTATTTGCTTTTGATTATATTAGTTGTAAAGAAGATTCAGAATTAAGGTGGGATAAAATCGTTTTTTCAGAGATAAAAAATAGAAATGGAACAAAGGAGAAATTGTGACTAGAGTAACAAGGTCTGTGATTTGAAGTTTTTGATATACTTAATAGAGCCTTTGACTCTATTAAGTATAATTGCATTTGTGTAGTTTATTAAGAATTAGAACCTATTGGATGATCTAGCATAATTTGCTCATTAACAGCTTTTTCACCAAAGCACTCTGGATGACCAAAGCCACTAGCACTTTTGCCTGTACCTGTATTTATATCATAAATGATGTTATCAGCGTTTACGCCAGAAAGACCAGCAGGAACATAATCTAGCCCTATTGCATCGCGAGTACGCCATGCAATATTATGATCTGCACATGAGCTATCTCCACTAACCCCAATAGCACCAACCATATTACCACCCTCGTCATATAAGGCTAGTCCACCACCAAATACATTTACGCCACCAATTTTAGAACCTACCATTGGGTCATCTGATTGTCCATATGCTGAAGAGTTGCCATTGTAAGCAGCTTGTGTATCAACTGGATTGCTAAATTGGAGGCCAAATAAAGAGCCACCAGGTTGAGTAGCTGCCCATAGATTTGCCGTTGAAAGGGCTAAACCACCTTGAAGGCTAAAGGCATTTGCGGTATTGGCTTTTTGTGCGGAGATTACACGACTTCCAAGCCATTGGTCGTTGATGTCTTCACCAGTTTTGGTAACAGCGCATACTGTACCATCATCAGAAACTATAGTCGCCCACATATTGAAATCAAGACCACCATTAGATGGGCCGCCAGATGCAGCGACTGAGTCTTTTAAAGCTCTTGTTAGATCTGTACGACTAGCAATTGAATTCATTAGAGTTAAGCAATCAGCATAAACATTGGTTGCACCAAGAGCTAAAGTAGCTGCCAGTGTAAGTGAGATTTTTTTCATGGTTTTTTCCTTCGTGAGTAAGTATAAAAAATAGAGTTATAAAATTCTAAAATTAATCTTACCAACATAAGGAAAGTCCACCCCCCTCTCTTACAGCTTTTATCCATAAACAATGCAGGTAAAGTGACTGATTTTGTCTAAATCAGCGGCTACGGAGTATAAGTCGTAACCTCTTTTCTGTCTATAGTGTTTTAAATGTAATATTTATGGTGGAAATGGTATATAAAATGTTTCTTAAAAAAATAAATTATTCTTTTTATTAATAAAAAAGGTTATAATTATCGGTTATTTAAGATTTATAGACAGGTGGGGTCATGCAAATTATTCAGGAAGCACTCACGTTTGATGATGTTTTATTGGTACCAGCACATTCAACAATACTGCCACGTGAAGTCGAATTAAAAACAAAATTGACTAGAGGTATTTCACTTAATATTCCATTAGTTTCAGCTGCTATGGATACAGTGACAGAAGCAAGGCTTGCAATTGCAATTGCTCAAGAAGGCGGTATAGGCATTATTCATAAGAATATGACTATTGCAGAGCAAGCTGCTGAGGTTGTGCATGTTAAAAAATATGAAAGTGGTATTATTAAAGACCCTATTACAGTTTCTCCTGATGTAACGGTTAGGGAAGTGATGGCGTTAACCAGGGCAAATAATATCTCGGGTGTTCCAGTGGTTGATGGTGAAGATTTGGTTGGTATTGTGACCAGTCGTGACCTGCGTTTTGAAACACGTTTAGATGAAAAAGTAACATCAGTGATGACTCCAAAAGAGCGCTTAATTACGGTGAATGAATCAGCTGATTATAAGGATGCCATTGCCTTATTGCATAAACATCGTATTGAAAAAGTATTGATGGTTAATGATGCTTTTCATTTAAGTGGGATGATTACAGTTAAAGATATTCAAAAAGCAAAAGATTATCCTTATGCCTGTAAAGATGATCAGGAAAGATTAAGAGTAGGGGCTGCGGTAGGTACTGGAGAAGGTACTGAAGAACGTGTGGCTGCCCTGGTTGCAGCTGGGGTGGATGTTATTATTGTGGATACAGCACATGGGCATTCACAAGGTGTTTTGAATAGAGTGCATTGGGTTAAGAGTAACTACCCAGATGTTCAGGTTATTGGCGGTAATATCGCAACAGCAGAGGCTGCAAAGGCATTGGTTGAAGTGGGTGCTGATGGTGTTAAAGTAGGTATAGGTCCAGGCTCAATTTGCACAACCCGTATTGTTGCAGGTGTTGGTGTACCACAAATTACTGCGGTGAGTAATGTTGCCGCAGAATTAAAAGGGACAGGTGTTCCTTTAATTGCAGATGGCGGTATCCGTTATTCAGGTGATGTTGCTAAGGCTTTGGCAGCTGGCGCAAATTCGGTGATGTTAGGTGGTCTGTTTGCCGGGACTGAAGAAGCACCAGGTGAGGTGGAATTGTTTCAAGGACGCTCGTATAAATCATACCGGGGTATGGGGTCTTTAGGGGCAATGTCTCAACAGCAAGGTTCTAGTGACCGTTATTTTCAGGAAGAAGATAGTGTTGAGAAATTAGTACCCGAAGGGATTGAAGGTAGAGTACCTTATAAAGGCAGTATGCTAGCGATTATCCATCAAATACTAGGTGGAATTAAGTCCAGTATGGGGTATACAGGCTGTATAAGCATTGATGTAATGCATGACAATGCAAAGTTTGTAAGAGTGACCAGTGCAGGGATAAGAGAAAGTCATGTACATGATGTGACAATTACTAAAGAAGCTCCCAATTATCAGATGAGTTAGTCATCTTCTAGCAATTACATATTTTCCATAAGGGCTCATTTGAGCCCTTATTTATTCAAGCATTCAGATTAAGAGTTTCACAGTGAATCTACAACACTCAACAAATATCCATTCGCATAAAATCCTTATTTTAGATTTTGGTTCTCAATATACTCAGCTAATTGCACGTAGAATTCGTGAGATTGGGGTTTATTGTGAAATTTATTCTTGTGAATGTAGCGCAGAAGAGGTTGAAGCATTTGCAGCTAAAGGGATTATTCTTTCGGGTGGCCCAGAAAGTGTGACCAGTGGTGATACCCCTAGAGCACCTCAAGTGGTATTTGAGTTAGGTATTCCTGTTTTTGGTATTTGTTATGGTATGCAAACCATGACTGAACAATTGGGTGGAAAGGTTGAATCATCTGATCATCGGGAATTTGGTTATGCTCAAATTAGAGCCAGAGGACATTCAAAATTATTAACCGATATTGAAGATCATACCTCTAAAGAGGGTTATGGTTTGCTGGATGTATGGATGAGCCATGGTGATCGGGTAGTTGATTTACCCACAGGTTTTAACTTAATCGCCAGTTCCGAAGGCGCACCCATTGCAGGGATTGCTAATGATGAAAAATCATTCTATGGCGTACAGTTTCACCCCGAAGTAACACACACCAAACAAGGTGGCAGAATACTTAAGCGTTTTGTGATTGATATTTGTGGCTGTGATGCTTTGTGGACTTCTAGCAATATTATTGAAGATAATATTCACTCCGTTCGAGAATCAGTCGGTACAGATACAGTTATTTTGGGATTATCAGGTGGTGTTGATTCCTCAGTGGTTGCAGCTTTATTGCACAAAGCTATAGGTAAGCAACTGATCTGTGTTTTTGTTGATACAGGGTTGTTGCGTTTAAATGAAGGTGACCAGGTGATGGCAATGTTTGCCGAACACATGGGCGTTAATGTCATTCGGGTTAATGCAGAGCAACGTTATTTAGCTAAATTAACAGGCGTAACTGACCCAGAAGCAAAGCGTAAAATTATCGGTAATTTATTTATCGAAATTTTTGACGAAGAATCGGCTAAATTGATAGATGCAAAGTGGTTGGCACAAGGCACGATTTATCCTGATGTGATTGAGTCAGCAGGCTCTAAAAGTGGTAAAGCGCATTTGATTAAATCACATCATAATGTGGGTGGCTTACCTGATGATATGAAGTTGAAACTGGTTGAGCCGTTAAGAGAATTGTTTAAAGACGAAGTCAGAAAACTAGGTTTAGAGTTAGGTTTACCTGCAGATATGGTTTTTCGTCATCCATTTCCAGGGCCAGGCTTAGGGGTTAGAATCTTAGGGGAGGTTAAAAAAGAATATGCTGATTTATTGCGACTAGCCGATGCTATTTTTATTGAAGAGCTTTGTGCGCACGATCTTTACGATAAAGTCAGTCAGGCATTTTCGGTATTTTTACCCGTTAAATCAGTCGGTGTGATGGGTGATGGCAGACGTTATGATTATGTGATTGCCATTCGTGCAGTTGAAACCATTGATTTTATGACCGCCCGTTGGGCGCATTTACCCTATGATTTTCTGGATTTAATTTCTCGTAGAATCATCAATGAAGTATCCGGGATTTCTCGTGTTTGTTACGATATTTCTGGTAAGCCACCAGCAACTATCGAGTGGGAATAACCGTAACAGATGAGCAATGGATGTGCCATGCTATCAGGCTGGCGCAACGCGCAGAACAGCAAGGTGAAGTCCCAGTCGGGGCAATATTAGTTAAGGATAATCAATGCATAGCAGAAGGCTGGAATTTACCGATACAACAGCATGATCCAACTGCTCATGCCGAGATTATAGCTCTTCGGCAGGCTGGGACAGTTTTAGAAAATTATCGGCTAATAGATACAACGCTCTATGTCACTTTAGAGCCTTGTGTAATGTGTATGGGGGCTATTGCTCATGCCAGAATAAACCGATTGGTCTTTGGTGCTTTTGATATTAAGCGTGGCGCGGTATGTAATGCCTTAAGTCTAAGTGATACCAGTTTTTTGAATCACAAGATAGATTGGCGCGGTGGCGTACTTGAAGGTATTTGTGCTGATTTATTGTTAGAGTTTTTTCGTGCAAAGCGGAAAAATAACCTTAAAGATTAATCGTTCCAAAAGTTTTCGTAGTAATGAAAAAGTAGCCCGTATGAAGTTT
>JAGLUC010000354.1 GCA_023134955.1 Methylococcales bacterium
AGCTTATTACTAATAAATCAGTATGTTACGTTAGATTCTAATTTATGCCATTAGAGTCAGACTCGATTGAAAATTAAAATCAAGTAAGCTTCTAAAGTTTTAATCATTTTACCAGTAGTCAGGTTGACATTTTAAATTAAAATCAAGAGAAAATTAGTTTCAATCGAGTCTAACACTATTGATTTACGGAAGTTATTAAATCCTCGCTCCCAAGTAATTGTTTACTACTTTTTTTCAACCTTAAATTTTTCTTTAGCTTTACCCCAAAAGTGATCTAACTCTGCCAGTTCACAGTCTTTTAGCTGTCGTCCTGAGGCTGCAACTTGTTGTTCAATATAGTTAAAGCGTTTGCTGAATTTCTGAGTCGCTTGTTTTAATGCTATTTCTGGATTTACCTTTAAATGTCGGGCTAAATTAACGGTGACTAGTAATAAATCTCCGATTTCTTCTTGTATATGCTGTTGGTCTTCTGATTGCCAGGCTTCTTTTACTTCAGTTAACTCTTCCAGGACTTTTTCAAAAACTGGCTCTGTTTCTGGCCAATCAAAGCCATGATGAGCCGCTTTATCCTGGATTTTTTCACATTCAATCAATGCGGGAAGGGTTTTTGCTACACCAGATAAAATACTTTCATTTTCCGGGTGCTTATTTTTAGCTTTTCTTTCAGCTATTTTTGCTTCATCCCAGGCTTTTTGTCTTAGCTCATCTGTCTTATAAGTCACATCAGCAAATACGTGTGGGTGGCGACTAATCAGTTTATCGCTAATGCCTTCTGCTACTTGTTCAAAATTAAACAAGCCTTGCTCTTGTGCAAGCTGAGAATGAAAAACGACTTGTAGCAAAAGATCGCCCAACTCCAGGCGTAAATCATCCAGGTCATTACGTTCAATAGCATCCACTACTTCATAGGCTTCTTCTATGGTGTAGGGTATCAGGCTACGAAAATCCTGTTTTAAGTCCCAGGCACAGCCTTTTTCTGGATCACGTAATTGCGCCATGATGGCGAGTAGTTTTTCTGTTTTTGTTAAACTCAAAATTTTTTACTCTGTTGAATGAATCACGCTCTCAAAAACACGTAGTGAGTAAATTAAGTAAAATCTAAGTTGCTCAACAATTTATCTCTGTCTATTGCTAGACTCAGTGCGAGTATTGAAAAATACCTATTAAAGTCTCTTAGTTTTGGGAATTAATGAAGCAGGAGGTGAGGTTTTAACCTCGCGCGAATTAGATCAGGCGAGGCTAAAGCCTCACTTCCTACAAATATTTCAAAATAGGTATGCTTGATGATTTTAGAATGACTGCCCAAAAGTCTCTGTATATCTGGCTTTAAAAGACTCCATCGTAAAACTATGGTTTTGAGTGCCATGATGTTCTATTTTGATTGCCCCTAATAATGATGCAATTCGTCCTGTGGTTTCCCAGTCATATTCATTCATAATGCCATATAACAAACCTGCACGATAGGCATCACCACAGCCTGTTGGGTCTGCTAATTCTTTTGCCTGTGCAGAAGGAATGTCTATACATTTTCCATCTGTATAAATTTTAGAGCCTTCACCACCCATGGTCACAATTAAAGCATCTACTTTTTCTGCTACTTGCTCTAAAGATAAGCCTGTGCGATCTTGCATTAATTCTGATTCATAATCATTAAAAGTTGCATAGGTTGCTAAATCTAAAAAATCCAACAATTCTTCACCATTAAACATGGGCATACCCTGCCCCGGGTCAAAAATAAAAGGAATTTCTTCTTCTACAAATTCTTTAGCATGTAATTGCATACCCTCTTTGCCATCGGGAGAGACAATACCAATAGTTATTTCAGCATCCAAAGGTATAGAATTTTTATGTGATGAATTCATCGCACCAGGATGAAAGGCAGTAATTTGATTATCATCTTCATCAGTCGTGATGTAAGCTTGCCCTGTGTAATCATTATCCATTGTTTTGATGTATTTAGAGGGTATTTGACAGCGATTTAACCATTGTGCATACGGCTCAAAATCATGCCCGACAGTTGCCATAATATTTGGCTCTTCACCCAATAATTTTAAATTGTAGGCAATATTTCCTGCACATCCTCCAAACTCTCTACGAATAACGGGGACTAAAAAAGACACATTTAACATATGTACTTTTTCAGGCAGAATGTGATGTTTAAATTTATCATGAAAAACCATGATAGTGTCGTAAGCCATAGACCCACAAATTAACGCACTCATTTTTTTCCTTTATTTACTTTACAAATAATATCGACAACCAAATTGCCAATGCCAACAACAAAGTCAGGAAGACTGCTGCTGACCCCATATCTTTTGCCCTGCCTGACAATTCATGATATTCATGACCTGATCTATCGACCACTGCCTCAATCGCAGAATTAACAATCTCTACAATCAAAACCATTACAACAGAAGCTATTAAAAGTATTTTTTCAATAGTACTTTCACCTAACCAAATGGCTAAAGGTGTTGACACCACAAACAAGATGACCTCTAGTCTAAAAGCCTCTTCATTTTTCCAGGTTGCCTTAAACCCCGCCATAGAAAATAAAATAGCATTAAATAATCTTTTTAATCCTTTCTCATTATAGAAAGTCATTCTAGTCCTCATTTTTTATTTAATCACTAATCATTTGTTGATAACTAACAGCATCCATTAAATCATCTAATTCTGCTGGATTATCTGCTTTAATACAAAACAGCCATGTATCATATGGCTCATCATTGACTTGTTCTGGTGCATCCATTACCGCTTCATTAACAGCCACAATCACACCACTTACAGGACTAAACAAATCTGAAGCTGTTTTGACTGATTCAACAACTGCACATTGCTCACCCGCTTTAAACCGTTTACCCGTTTCTGGTAATTCAACAAAAACCAAATCCCCCAACTCTTCCTGAGCAAAATCTGTAATGCCTACACGCACCACATTACCCTCTTCCAATTTTGACCACTCATGGGTTTTAGCATATTTAAAATTTTCTGGCAGTTCACTCATTTACGGCCTCTTATTTAGAAAAACAGGATAAAGGATAACCTGCTATTAATTAAAAACAACAAAAATATTTTTTTACTGTAAACACACATCCTATAATTCAGTCATTATTAGTCAAAACAGTCCTCTTATAAAGCACTTTATTGTTTCTTTTGCGAACTAAAGTCCGTTCAAAACCTGTTACTTCACTGTATTTGTAATCTTTTGTTCTCTTACCCACAATGCAAAAGAAACACCTGCCCAGCCACGAAAAAATATTTCTATATTTAAAGATAAAGAAAAAAACCAGCCTTCTAATGTTGGCCATTCTAAAAAAATCAAAATACCCAAAGTAATGGATACTATTCCGCCAAAAGAATTAGAAATCTTATGAGGAAGTGATAATGCAAAAACCAATGCTAGTCGTACAATACCTCTGACAATAAGAAATGCCGAGATCATCACACTTAACCTGATGACCTCTCCAGAAATACTACAAATTATTAATCCCCCTATAACGACATCTAATACGCCAACCTGTAAATTTTGTAATACATCACGCTGTTCTTTAGCTAAGAAGGCATCTAAACACTCAAGTAAACCTAGTGAAAGAATAAATATTCCACTGGCTGGTAACCAAGAAAAACCTCTAGCAGATAAAATAAGGGCATCTGAATTGATAACGCTGGCCAAGGCCATAAATCCACCAGCCAGCATGATCACAAGCCCCTGAATAATCAAACGACGCCAATCCATCTCAAAGCCCTCAAACCGAGACATTTTTTTCAACAACCTCATATTATTCCCCCATGCCACAGGAATTTGTCTATTCAAAAACCAGGCTAAGTGCATTATCGATAAAATAGAGCTATTGAACAAATTTAGAGGTATATTCTTTACGTTTAAGAATATACCATTTTAGCATGTAGATTATTGTGGTAGGCTAGCCGTAAAGTGGTATTAATAGCAATGTATTTCAATACCTTACGGCAACACCCATCGCGATAAGATGCATGCTAAAATGGGGATTCTTTACCGTGAAAGGTATATAAGACATCATCCCTATAGCACAAGCTCATTCACTGATTCTAGTGACTCACTATAAAATGTCAAATTTCAATTAGTTATAGAGTTAGCTTGGTTTGCCGGAATAAATAGAGCAAAAATTGCGCCGTATTTTTGTTTATGATCGAATTATCTTAAGAAGAGTAAAGTATTCTACGTAACAAAGGCAAAGATTGTAATCATGAGTTGTCAGAGATGCTGAAACTAGCTCACTTTTTGCAATACTTTCTTTGATAACACCCCAGAACAAAGGTTTCGGGTTTTTAAGACTAGATCTTCTCTAACTTTCTCATAGAGAAATTTATTGACCATAGGTAGAGCATGAAATTTCTTGCTATTCACACTATGCGTGAAATTGCCATTAACATGAGCAAGCATTTTTTTCTTAACTGCTGTCCTTTCTTCTGCTGTTAGCTGGTAAACAAAACTCATAAAATAGGTTAATTGATCAGCATCTATTACATTATATAAATATCCATTTTTACCTATATATTCAATATTAGCAGGCATTTTAGCGGCAATAACAGGTAATCCAGAGATCATTATTTTTAATAAATCAACATCCATTATTTTAGAATTTCTAGTGACAATAACGCTTTTAAAAGCCCTTAAATAATGGGTAAATTTCTTTGGATCATTTTTTAAAACAACAGCATTTTCAATCAATAAATTTTTTGTTTGCTGTTTGATGAATTTATACTGATTGTGCTCACAAAAAATGACTAAAACAGCTTGTTTTATTTCTTTTCTGGTATTAGAAAATGCCTTTAGAATGGTTGATATATCTTTCTCTGACCCAGACTCATGACTCACACCGAAAACATAACTGCCCTGCTCAAGCTTTAGTTTATTGATAGCCTCTGTTTTACTCAGTATTTCATTGATTGCTTTTTTATAATCAAGGCTATAATGAGACATCTCTATAGACTCCTTTGGTAACACTTTTACATGTCTACGAATATCAAACTGAACAGACTTTAACGCCCCAAGTAAACAAACCCGTGCTTTGCAAGCATAGAGAAATAATTGCATGAACTTACTAGAAAACTCAGCCGTTTTATAACTTATTCCCATTATTTTAAACACAGGATTAGCAATATTTACTATACATGCCATCATTAGAGCATCATGACTATGACACACCACTCGGTCATATTTTTTATTTTTAATCAGTTGATAAAAACGTTTTATATTTGACAGTGTAAGTTTTGAGCTATTATCAGTGAGTTCCCAAAAAATAATATCTTTTGCATTCGTTTGCTGTTTTGTTTCTTCAGTCTCAAACCCTGTTAAATACAACACCGTTGATTCAAATCTTGGGTTAGAAAAATAGCCCAAATAATGATTACACAGCTCCACAAAAGGTGGATGATCTTCTGGAACAATATGTAAAATTTTAATTGGTTGGCTAGTCATAACTGCAATGTCCGTGTAAAAATAAAATACCTGATGCTATCAAACTATAGTTCAATATTATCTTTTTAGATAAAAGATAATCTATAGGCTTGAAGTTAAAGTACCATGAACAAGTTATTATTAATTGCGTGCTAGTATGCAAAACAATTTTTCATAACAATAGTTTTTTCAGTATTTAGCACTAAATCACATAAGCACTTATTTTGACCTTGTATTAAACACCCATGACTTACTGAAGTGGCTACACTAAACCGGACACA
>JAGLUC010000355.1 GCA_023134955.1 Methylococcales bacterium
CCTTCTACTCTAATTTATTTTTGCAGCAAAATCAAAGACCTGACCCTAAGTCTTTTCATCAATTAACGTAAGGAACGGGCTTGTCCAACAAACGGTTCAGATGGTGGCTTCGCGCTACGCGCGAATCACCATCTAACCTAATTCGTTAGCCCTCATTTTCTCAAACACTTGTTAATGTGCCTAGAAAATTAAAAAGTTTCAAGCTCTCAATATGAGTCCACTGTGAACAGTCTCTGCCATGTAGAACCCAGTGTCGATTCATTTGAGGCGGTTTATCAGAACTAAAATCACTAGGAGCATATAATATTTCAACAGTATGCGATAACGACTCCCAAACTAATTTATGAAGCTTTGAAGGGTGAGACTTTTCAATCATAGATTTTGTAGGAGCAATTATTCTAATTTGTTTCGACCTGATAATACCAAGTTTTTTTGCTAATACGCCTTCTATGACAGAAATTAATGACGGTATTATTACTAACCGTTGTCCAGAGTTGAAAGATTCATAGCATTCTTTTATCAGAGGTCTCCATTCTTTCATTTCATCATTAGCTATAACTGTTTTTACCAGAGAATGAAAGCATTTCGAATCATTACTAAGGTAATATTTAGAAAACCATTTATCAGTATTTTTGTCCCCATAAGAGTACTCAGAAAATTCTCGAAGCTCACTAAAGGTTAATATAATTGGTAATGACCAACCAACCTGAGAAAGATTTGGTATATTTTGACTAATAGTTTCAATATCTCTTTCAGATATAAATGGAATTGAAATAACACCATCATTAGTTTTAAATCTAATCATATATTAAAGTTCAGAAATGATTTAGTTATTGTAGAGGGCTAACTATTCTTCTTAGGTAAATATTCCCTGATAACACGATATTACCCTGCTTTTCAGGAAAACTTTCCTGTATATTTCAATATCAAGGGTATTTTCCTTGACAAGTCTATATTAGCCTGTTTTTCAGGATAAGCTAGTACACTCCAGCATATCCTAATTTTTTCACTAAACTGTTAATTTTAGTAATACAAGTCAGGCATATATTATTCATCCCTTTAAGTATCCCAGTGAGTTTTCTATTAAATCATCATTTCTGCTTGAAACAGCTTAATTTCATCTCGCATCTTTGCTGCCGCTTCAAATTCCAGGTCTTTAGCGTGTTGATACATTCTATCTTCCAGTTGCTTTAACTTTTTAGCTGCTTGCTTTGGTGTTAAGGCTTTATATTCTGCAACCGACTCAGCAATTTTAGATTCAACTTTATTGATAGTTAATCCTGAACCAGGGATCTCCAACTCCAAAATATCAGTAACTGACTTATACACTGTTTTTGGCTCTATCCCTCGTTCAACATTAAAAATATGCTGTTTTACCCTACGTCGGTCAGTTTCTTCAATGGCTTGTTTCATGGATTTTGTAACTCTATCACCATAAAGTATTGCCTTACCTCTTACATTCCTTGCCGCCCGACCAATTGTTTGCACTAATGACACCACTGAACGTAAAAACCCTTCTTTATCGGCATCTAAAATCGCAACCAGTGAAACTTCTGGTATATCAAGCCCTTCTCGTAACAAGTTAATCCCCACCAATACATCAAACTGCCCCAGGCGCAAATCACGAATAATTTCCACTCGCTCAACGGTATCAATATCAGAATGCAGATACCGCACCTTCACCCCATGCTCCATTAAATAATCTGTTAGATCCTCTGACATTCTTTTGGTTAATGTGGTTACTAACACTCGCTCTTTCAATTTAACCCGTTTATTAATTTCCGATAATAAATCATCAACTTGTGTTGTTGCTGGACGCACTTCAATGACAGGGTCTAATAAGCCTGTGGGTCGTACCACTTGCTCTACAAAATGTTCACAATGTTCTTTTTCATAAACACTGGGAGTTGCGGAAACATAAATTTTTTGCGCTGATTTAGCCTCAAACTCATCAAACCTCAAGGGTCTGTTATCCAGAGCAGAAGGCAGTCTAAATCCATATTCAACCAAGGTTTCTTTTCTTGATCTGTCACCTTTATACATGGCACCAATTTGTGGCACGGTGACATGACTTTCATCAATAATAACCAGTGCATTATCAGGCAAATAATCAAACATAGTAGGCGGCGATTCACCCCATTCTCGCCCCGATAAATAACGTGAATAATTTTCTATACCTGAGCAATATCCCACTTCTCTAATCATTTCCAAATCAAACAAGGTTCTTTGCTCTAATCTTTGCGCTTCAACCAGCTTATTATTGTCTCGCAACTGCTCTAAACGCTGTTTTAATTCAATTTTTATCTGATCAATCGCAGTTAGTAGCTTCTCTCTGGGTGTTACATAATGTGTTTTGGGATAAACCGTATAGCGTGCCACTCGTTGCCTGATTTCCCCTGTCAACGGATCAAATAATGACAGGCGTTCAATTTCATCATCAAACAACTCAATGCGTAATGCCACCTCATCTGATTCAGCAGGAAATACATCAATGACATCTCCACGCACCCGATAAGTTGCACGCTTTAGATCAATATCATTACGGGTATATTGCATTTCAGCCAGTCGTCTTAAAAGGTCACGCTGCTTGATCATATCCCCTTTAACCAGATGCAAAACCATTTTAAAATAGGATTCTGGTTCACCCAAACCATATATAGCAGAAACGGTTGCAACAACTATAGTATCTTTACGCTCCAACAAAGCTTTTGTGGCAGACAAGCGCATTTGTTCAATATGTTCATTTAATGAGGCATCTTTATCAATAAAAGTATCCGATGCTGGCACATAGGCTTCTGGCTGATAATAGTCATAATAAGAAACAAAATATTCCACGCTATTATCAGGGAAAAACTCTTTCATCTCCCCATACAACTGGGCAGCCAAGGTTTTATTAGGTGCCATAATTAATGCAGGACGCTGAGTTTCAACAATAACATTAGCAATGGTAAAGGTTTTTCCTGACCCTGTTACCCCCAATAAAGTTTGATGTAACTCGCCGTCATTTAAACCTTCTACCAGTTGTTTGATAGCCTTAGGTTGGTCGCCTGCAGGTTGATAACGACTTTGAATTCTAAATTGTTTTTCCACAGTTGATTTGTCTATACATTTAAGAACAAGTCGTAGCGCAACCTGTAGTGAAGATTATTAAGGCGAGTAAACGAACTTTTGTTTTCAATGAATTGTTCTTGTATTTTGTTACCTTCATTGTTTCTTTGATATTAACCAATAGGTAATACCCAGTGATAACACAACAGCCGCAGTTGCAAGAATATACATTGGCGTTAACTCTTTAAAATCAAAAATAATGACTTTACGACAGATAGCCATTAATGCAGTAGCAACTACTAATTTAACGGGCAAAACATCATTTCTTATATAAAGTGTAATATTTGTAAAAATCTCAATAGCAATGAGTACCGCTAAAAAAGCACCAAATGTGGCCAATATATCTGAAATACTTAACAAATATATTGGGGGTTCCATCAACCTCAGGTAAAGAACATAAACCACATCACCGATTCCCCAAATAATGACAAGCACCATAAGAACAGCAAGAACCTTAACGGCATTTCGTATTGCTCTATGAAGGAACTCAATCAAAGGGTCATTATGATGACTTGGAAGTTCTTCGTGACGATTGTTACCTATAAACTCATCTTTATCCATAATCACTTTTTTCTTTTTCAAAATTTTAGTATATATATTATGTGGTTATAAAAAAATTAAATTTATTAAAATAGATAGACTCTTCACACTTAAAAGCATCCACTTTTAGCTTTGTACTCTCGAAAAATAAAGATTTTTATTAATTCTCATACCCTAAAATATATTATCACCTGTAGCCTGTATGAAACGAAGTGTAATACGGGAATTCGATTTACTGATTCCCCG
>JAGLUC010000356.1 GCA_023134955.1 Methylococcales bacterium
CCCTTTGCCCATCCTACATAACTCATTATCAGCCCTTGAGCCGTATGCTGGGAAACTCGCAAGTCCGGTTCTTAGGAGGGAAAGGGCTGTGAAGCCCTGACCTATCCGGTGTTTCTTGATAACATTCAATATTTAGCTCTGAAATACGGCATTCTATATTTGCTATGAACATCCATATTTACTGTTTTCATAATTATTTTCCTCTCCAAGTTATTAATGTTTAGTCTCTGTACTCTATGCTAATTCACTATTAATTACCGTTTAAAAAAAATCTTAGCTGTAATGAGAAACCAGATGTTTAAGGTGAACCAGAGATTCCATCACAACCGAATAATCTACACCAAAGTCTACTAAACAAGCTATTTCATTGACACCAGCGGCTATTGCCTGATTAACAATATCTTTGCCGTCATCGACTGTACCAAAAATTGCGCCTGTTTTAAAATAGCGTTGATAGGCATATTCCAGCATCTTGCCCTTTTCAATTTCGCTGAGTTCCTGTCCACCATTTTCATCGACAGCGGCTTTTAGGTGTGCATCCAGAGAGCTTTTAATATAATCTTTAAAAGGTACTTCAACTGCTTGTTCTACCTGTTCTCTGTCTTGCAATATTAAGGTATGCAACATTAATGTGACTACGCCAGTATCTGGATCAAACCCTGCTTCTTGCCGCGCATTTCTATACAGCGCAATCTTTTTTTGCATTGCATCCAGATTGTTGCCATACAACATGGTAAATATGTTGTAGCCCTGTTTACCTGCATGAATAAAGCCTTCATCGTTTTGCGTGACCAATAGCCAGACGTTCAGTTCCGCTTGCAGTGGTCGGGGATACACCGCAATGGGTATCTGCTCTCCACCTGGCCCTGCAAACTCAACGGTTTCTCCGCGCCACAGTTTTTGTACTATGGGGATAGATTCGCTACATATTTGCCGCCGATTTTCATAACTCTCTGGCGACAAAATAAAGTCAGGCTTGTTCCAGCCGGAACCAAAACCCAGGTCGACTCGCCCTTGTGACAACACATCATTCATCGCCCACCATTCAACCACTTCTGCCGGATGATGCAGTGGCAGGGAAATACCAGCGGTTCTAAAGCGTATACGCCTTGTCTGCGGAATAAGATGCGCCGCCATGATCGCGGAGTTGGCGTAAATGGAGCCGAATTCATGAAAGTGTCGTTCAGGTAGATAAACTGCCTCAAACCCTTCCTTGTCTGCAAACAGCGTTATATCCCGCATAAAAGAATATTTGTCTGCATCGGATATATCTTTGCGCACATCAGAAAAAAACAGAAAACTAAACTTGATAGCACCCGAAACTTGTTGGGGTTGTTGACGTGCAGGGTAAATGCCTAATAATTCTTCGATAGTTTTTGTCATTTTTTTATTTGTTAACTCGTCTAAATAATCTCTTCGAGATCACCAATTCGAAAAATTTTCAGGTTTGCATATCTAACAACAGATTCATCCATTAAATGAAATACTTCCATTGCATGTCGTGGATGTACTTGATCAATTTCAATAATAGCGCGGTTTAATAGCAAGGCATGGGTATGTGAAAGAAGTGTCTGCTGCTGAGCAAATGAATTATGATAAAGCACTAAGGTTTTATCTTTTGTTTCAGGAATCAGGAATAACACTGTTAATAACAAAACAGTACCTGCTCCGGTAACCCAGTACATCGGATAGCTCTTGGTATTAACTCCACATTAGCAGCCACTATGCCACCAGAGAATAATGCAACAGCAAGTACAAACCCAAATTTCCTGATAAAAATCATTAGTGGCTCGCTAGGAGAGGCTGTCCGAGAATAGAAAGTTCTTCATGATAAGCATAATAACTGAATTAAAATA
>JAGLUC010000357.1 GCA_023134955.1 Methylococcales bacterium
AACGTGATGATTTGGGTGATAAAGCCTATATCCCGTTAAAATTGATTCATATCAACAAATGCCCTTTTATAGCCATTGAAAAAACCCTATTACCTGAGAATGCACAACGATTAGGAATAGATCGCCAAGCCTGTTTAGCTAATTTAGAGGTTTTAAAAGCCAATAAACAGCTTGTACAAGTCATTTCAGAAGTCTTTGAACAACAAAAAGAATTTGATAACAAAGGCAATGTAGATGCCATGATATACGATGGATTTTTCTCTTTTGAAGATAAAAAAGCTTTTGAGAAAATTCGTAAAACAGCACCAGATAAATTAGCAACTTTAAAATTAACGGTTTCAGATAAACGATTTAAAGAGTTGTTTTTTAGATACCGAGCAAGAAACTTTCCTGAAACACTATCAACTGATGAGCAACAACAATGGATAAAGCTTTGTCAGACTGTGTTATCAGCACTCAAAGAAGATTATTTTTCTGAGCTTGATTGTTTATTAGAAGAGCATAGGGATAATGAAAAAAATTCAAGGATACTTAATAGTTTGTATCAGTATGCTGAAAAATTGATTGAGAAATATTAAATTGCCAAACCAAGTAAAAAGAACCAAGTTGTTTTATAAGGGTTCTTAGAATGCAAATAAAGACCAGTTTTAAACCTGCATGGTGGCTAAGAAATGCCCACCTACAAACCCTATATCCCGCATTATTTCGTAATACATCTGTTAAAACACCTACTTGGCGTGAACGATTAATAACCCCTGATCATGATTTTATTGATTTAGATTATTGTGGCAAAGGTGACCAGCCTTTGGTGATTTTGCTGCATGGATTAAGTGGTAGCTCAAAATCCAGTTATATCAAGGGCTTGCAGCAAGTGTTGATAAAACAAGGCTTTCGTAGTATTGCCTTAAATTTTCGGGGTTGTAGTGGGGAGTCAAATAATTTAGCACGTTGTTATCACTCAGGCGATACTGATGATGTTGATTTTCTCTATCAAACCCTACGGCAACGTGAGCCAACTACTCCAATAGCAGTTATTGGTTTTTCCTTAGGTGGAAATGTTTTATTAAAATGGTTAGGAGAGCGTGGTGATAATTTATCCTTATTTTGCGCAGTTTCTGTGTCAGTCCCTTTTGTTTTAAGTGCTTGTGCTAGTAAACTGGATTCAGGTTTTTCTAAAATTTATCGAAATAACTTATTAGCTGAATTAAAGGACTATATCGAACTGAAATTTAATCATCTAGTTAATACAGAACAACATGAAGAAGCTAAAAAAATTAATCAACTAGGCGATTTATCAAAAATAAATTCCTTTTGGCAATATGATGAACGAGTCATTGCCAGGTTATATGGCTATAAAAGTGCAGAAGATTATTATCAGCAGTCCAGTTCCAGGCAGTTTCTTAAAGACATTAAAGTGCCAACCTTAATGATACAGTCAATTGATGATCCTTTTATGAGTAAAGATGTTATTCCTCACAGTCATGAGCTTTCATCAAAAGTCTGTATGGAAATAACCAATAGAGGAGGGCATGTGGGTTTTATTACCGGCTTAAATCCTTTTAAACCACAATATTGGTTAGAGCAACGGATTCCAGAATTTTTAAATAATCAGCTTAATTTATAAGGTTTTTGAAACTAAAAGGAACTGACATATTTTAAAGCTGATATTGTACGGCGCAAAATAAGAAAAAGGAGTGCCATTTATGGCTTTAGTATCATTACGACAACTATTAGATTATGCGGCTGAGAACAACTTTGCTGTTCCTGCATTTAATGTTAGTAATATGGAACAAGTGCAAGCCATTATGCAGGCGGCTGATGCCTGTAATAGTCCTGTTATTATGCAAGGTTCAGCAGGGGCAAATAAATATGCAGGTGAAGTATTTTTACGTCATTTGACTCTTGCCGCAATTGAACAATACCCCCATATCCCCGTGGTTATGCATCGGGATCATGCACCTTCACCCACTATATGCGCGCAAGCCATTCAATCTGGTTTTAGCTCAGTGATGATGGATGGTTCTTTGCTTGAAGATATGAAAACCCCTGCAACATTTGAATATAACGTAAAAACCACACGAATAGTTGTCGATATGGCACATGCTTGTGGTGTCTCTGTTGAAGGGGAAATTGGCTGTTTAGGTGCATTAGAAACCCTCTCTGAAAACGAACATAGTCAATTACTGACTGATCCTGATGAAGCAGTTGAATTTGTAAAACAAACACAAGTTGATGCTTTAGCCGTTGCCATTGGAACTAGTCACGGAGCATACAAATTTAGCAAACCACCGACAGGTGATGTATTAGTTATAAGCCTGTTAAAAACATTACAGCAAAAATTGCCTAATACTCACTTTGTCATGCACGGGTCAAGTTCAGTACCACAAGACTGGCTAAAAACGATTAATGATCATGGGGGCAATATTATTCAGACCTATGGAGTGCCCGTTAATGAAATTGTAGAAGGTATTAAATATGGTGTTCGCAAAGTAAATATTGATACCGATTTACGGATGGCTTCAACAGGTGCTATTCGCCAGTTTTTAGCCCAGTCAGAAAACGCAGCTAACTTAGACGCACGGTTGATTTATAAAACAGCCAGACAAGCGATGCAAGACCTTTGTCAGACACGTTATGAAGCTTTTGGCAGTGCAGGGCATGCCAGTAAAATTAAAGCTGTTTCATTAGTCGAAATGAGAAAACGTTATGTGTAGTGGAGGAGTGGAGAAAGAGGGAAACAATACGGCGTTTATTTTTCTTCTTTCTTTATCTTATTAATCAGGTTATCTATTTTCATTGATAATTTTTTTATTCCACGTTTAGTGACTTTTTGGTGATTTCCTTTTAGCTCAATATCATACCTGGCGACAAGTTGACCTGTTTTAACATTAACAAGATGAGCCATTAAATAAGAATACAAAAAACTAGGTTTGCTGTGCTGACCGATGATTATCCAATCAGCATTAAATTTTTTTCCTAGCCTAGCGGCAACATCATGAAACTTAAATAAATAACCGAAACCTGGGTTTTCTGATTTTTGTTCATCAATAGAAATACCTATGATTTTGTATTCACCCAATTGAAGCATTGCTTGTTCTAATAATGGTTTTATTGAAGTAGTACGAACAATTTCTTTGGGTGTATGTGGTAATGACGTTATATCGTTTAATTCAAAATCTAAAATTGCAATGTTAGTTTCGGCATTAGTAACGTTACTGTAGATAAAAAATATTGTAAATGCTGTTGATAAGATGTATTGATGTAGTATTTTCATTTGTTAACGCCCTGTTCATAGAAAGATAAATTACAAGCTTTTTTGTAATCTCACTCGCATTAAAATTACAGTTGTAAACTGAGATTCTGTTTAGTTTACTTTCTAAACATATCCAAGTAAGCCGATATATGCCTAAGAAATACGGGCAAATTGCCCGATGATCCAGTGATTACTTTAAAAACAAAAGATGGACGCATAGAATGGAGTTATTAATATGGGTGACTATTTATGAATTTAAAACGCCATTTACTCCTGTATATCACATTAGTAGCTTTGATTTGCTTGATGATGATTACAGCTTATGTGCTTTATCGTGCAGACAAAGAATCAAAGCACAAAACTCAGGTTATGTTGCAATCAATTGTTAAACAATTAGAAGTACAGTTATTGCAGATTGATACGGGTTTTAGATTTGCTGATAAATTCCCTGATTTATCATTGTGGAAACAAACACACTCTATTACAGGTGTTTGTATTCGTTTTACGTCAAAAAATAACAAAAGCTCTCAGAGTATTTGTCATGGAATTGAAGGAGCTGATAGATCATGGCCAAAGTATTTTGAAACTCTATATAGATTATTTTTTAACCCTGGTTTTGAGGTAACTAGACAAGTAACATTTAAAAGGCAGGTATATGGTGTTATTGCCGTTACCCCCAGTGTAGATAAAGAATTAAAACAAGCCTGGGAAAGTATGCTGGCATTATTAGAATTATCAGTTATAACGGTTGTGTCTATTTGTTTATTGGTATACATATCTATTAACCGTGCATTACGACCTGCTCAGATTATTGTGACAGGGCTTGAAAAAATGCAACAAGGCGACTTAACAGTACGGCTACCAAAATTTGAAATTTTAGAATGGCAACGTACCAGTTTTGCTATTAATCAATTAGCCATTAGCCAGCAACAATTATTAGCTGAAAGGAAACATCTAAGCTTTAAATTGATAACACTTCAAGATGAAGAGCGACGCTATTTAGCCAGAGAGTTACATGATGAATTGGGGCAATGCCTAGCTGCAATTAGTGCACTTGCCGTTTCAATCACTCAAACTGCAGAACATAATTGTCCAGAAATTCTGGAAGAGGTAAAAAGTATTTCTCAAATTAACAACCGTATTATGGACACAGTACGTACTGTTCTAGTGCGATTACGAGCTACTGATATTGATGAATTAGGGCTGGAATTAAGCCTAAATAGCCTGATTACAGAATGTAATAAGCAAGCCGCCGATAAAACGCATTATAAATTAAATATTAAAGGGGATTGCCAGCAACTGGAAAAAACAATATCTACAACATTATTTCGTATTATTCAAGAAAGCCTAACCAATATAAACAAGCACTCAAGTGCTGATGCTGTCATGGTGAATTTACGTATGAACAATGAATTTATTGAACTAACAATAGATGATAATGGCGATATTGATACACTGCCACTGATAAATAATTCAGGGTTTGGCTTGCTTGGCATTCGTGAAAGAGTCTATGGATTTGCTGGAGAAATTAATATTGATAAAAATGAGCTGGGAGGACTAGGCATAAAAATAACCTTACCTATAAAGTGTAAGGAAGACTTAAAGTATGGCTGAAAAACAAAACATTACTGTTATGTTAGTCGATGACCATGCCATGATAAGAGAAGGCTATCGTTCCTTGTTATGGAAACAACCTAGATTAGAGCTAATTGTTGAAGCATCAGATGGTGTACAAGCTTATTTTCGATTTAAAGAATTTCAGCCAGACTTAGTAATTATGGATCTTTCATTACCTAAGCAAGGCGGATTAGAAACCATTACTAGAATTAAACAACTCAGTACAAAAGCCAAAATTCTTGTTTTCACCATGCATCAAAATCCAATATATGCACTACAAGCGCTAAGAGCAGGTGCGCTTGGTTACGTTACTAAAAGTAGCTCACCAGATATATTAATAAAAGCTATTTTTGAGGTGTATGCAGAGCACCAAATACTAAGTCCTGACATAGCCCAAACATTAGCATTAGAAAAATCAGGACATGAATATACAGCGTTAAAATCTTTAACAACCCGCGAATTTGAAGTTTTTCGCATGTTGGCAGAATCTCAATCTAAAGAAGACATTGCCATTGCTCTCAACATCAGTCCGAAAACAGTTTCAAACACGCATTATTTGATTAAACGTAAACTCAATGTATCGAGTGATATTGAACTGATTTATTTGGCAATAAGAATGAAAGTGATTAATTTGTTGGTGTAATGTTACAAACATGTTGATATATCATCTGGGTACATTATGTTTTAAGAGCTTCGTTCTCCGTATATCTAATTTCTGTAAAACCAAAATAACAAAAGGGCTCTGACCCGAATGGCACTTACTTAAGAGATGCTTTACTTTAAAATCAATGAGTTATGATGGTAAAAAACTAGGGAAAATAAAGGTAAATTTGTTTTCTTGAGTATGTTTTATTATTTAAAGTGGTAGCTCTAACGCTGTTCTCTAAATTAGAACCTAACGTAACATACTGATTTATTATTAATAAGCTGTTAAGTAAGTGCCATTCAACCCCTTTATTTTTTATTACCAAATATTAACATG
>JAGLUC010000358.1 GCA_023134955.1 Methylococcales bacterium
AACCTGTGGCTTGTTAATAGCCATGTTAATAAATTACTTCTATAGCCCAATACAGACCAAGCAATAAAATTAACAGAAAAGAAATACCCAATATTATTCTGAACTCTGAGCGTGTTTTCTTTGATTACATATCATTCATTCTCTACTGGTTAAACATCTATTCAAGTCATAACAGTTACAACAAAAGTGGCTACACTTTTAATCGGTTTTTACTGTATTTTCTCGGACTGCTACGGACATAAAAAAACCCTTGAGGCTATAAGCTTCAAAGGTTCTAGGTCTTTCTCGGACTTCTCCGAATTATTCTGTGGTACCGAGGGTCGGAATCGAACCGACACTCCCGAAGGAACTGGATTTTGAATCCAGCGCGTCTACCAGTTTCACCACCCCGGCACAGATCAAGTATTATAGGTAAATTTTAGTTATTGTTCCAGTATTTTTTATGATTATGCTTCTAAAACAACAGCTGCCTTTAATTTTTTCATGGCATTTTTCTCTAACTGCCTAATTCGTTCAGCTGATACATTATAACGGGCTGCCAAATCATGTAAGGTTGCTTTATTTTCTGATAGCCAACGGCTATTTAAAATATCTTGACTACGCTCATCTAAATCTGACATTGCTTTAGACAATAGCCCTTCTTTATGCCCTTTCCAGTCAGCATTTTCTAATAATAATGCTGGATCAG
Source organism: Methylococcales bacterium (assembly GCA_023134955.1). Classification (GTDB taxonomy): domain Bacteria; phylum Pseudomonadota; class Gammaproteobacteria; order Methylococcales; family Methylomonadaceae; genus QPIN01. The sequence goes on from JAGLUC010000358.1 coordinate 689, forward strand.
CTTCGTGTTGCTCTAAATAATTAACGGGGGCTGAAATATTATCTTCTGATGAGTCACCTGTTGGCATATCAAATGACATATCACGACCATCTAAGCGTTCTTCCATTTCATAAACAATTTTCAGCGCTACATTTAGATTTTCTGCAATAGCTTCTGCATCATCTTTTGAAAGCCAGCCTAATCCTTTTTTTGATTTTCTTAAATTAAAGAATAATTTACGCTGTGCTTTGGTAGTCGCTACTTTGACGATGCGCCAGTTTTTTATCACATATTCATGGATTTCTGCTCTGATCCAGTGAACAGCAAATGAAACCAAACGCACTCCTACTTCTGGGTCAAAGCGTTTGACTGCTTTCATTAAACCTACATTACCTTCTTGCATAATATCGGCTAATGGCAAACCATAACCACTGTAGCCTCTTGCAACATGTGCAACAAAGCGAAGATTTGACATAATTAATGAACGCGCGGCTTCAAGATCGCCATGATCTCTATATTGCACTGCCAAGTCATATTCTTGCTCTGGTGTCAGTTTTGGCGTATGACTCACTGTACTCAGATATGAATCAAAGCTTCCAACTGATAAATTAGTAGGTAAAGCCAACGTGTTACTCATAAAAGTCTCATAATTTAGTAAGCTGTAATTTTAGCACTCAACTAATGAGAGTGCTAATATATTATTAAGTTCAACTTAATCTATTCTGGCTTTATTTGTCTAATTTGATACCTCAACACTACCCAGGCTCCTATTACGCCTAGCAATGAGGTAATGCCTAATAAATAAACTGTCTCATTAATGCCTAAATAAAGCACATCAAAAGCACCGTTATAGAGGATAGATAATTTTTCTATAGGGTTTTGTAAAGTATTCATCATTACCATCACTAAAAACCAGGCGACAACTCCTGAGAAAAAACCTAACCAAAATCCTGTATACAAAAAAGGTCTTTGTATAAATGAATGCGTTGCTCCCACTAATTTAGAGATTAAAACTTCGTCTCGCCTATTTTGCAGTTCTAGTCGAATGGTATTCCCTGTAATAAACAGAACTGCAAATCCAAGTAATATTGATAATAAAAACACCCCTCTCTCTATAATCTGCATAATTGTTTGTAAGCGTTTAATCCATTGCATATCCATTTGTGCAAAATCTACCTGCGAAAAGTGATTGAATTTTTTCATCAATACCTCAACACCTTGTACATCACCTAAGGTATTTTTCGGTAGTACCTGTATCACTGCGGGCAAGGGGTTTTTATCTAGCATATTTAAAGCATCACCGAATCCGCTATACACTTTAAACTCTTCTAAAGCCTGGAATTTAGATATAAATTTAACCTGTTCTACATTATTATTGTTACGAATTTTATCAGCCAGTTTTTGGGCAGATGTATCACTTACATTGGATTTCAGGAATAATGAGATTTGATTGGTTGATTCGATATTTCCTGTTAATTGCTGCATATTAACAACAATCAAATAAAATCCAGATGCTAATGAAATGGCAATAGCCATCACAATAATGGTCATGGCTGAGGTAAATGGATTTCTAACCAGGCGACCAAGGCTTGAAAACAGAGCATGTGCATGGATATGCAAATAAGCCTGTGATTTATCAGAAAGTTCACCATTTCCTTTGCTTTGACGTTGACGCAATTTATTTTCCATATTTAACTCGCAACTAGCTGGCCATGATCAAGCACCAAAGATCTATAGCCCATCCTTGTTAACAAATCAATATCATGACTGGCAATCAGCACTGTTACACCAACTTGTTGAAACTGTTCAAATAAATGCATAATCTCCGCTGATAACTCAGGGTCTAAATTACCTGTAGGTTCATCAGCCAGGATTAATCTAGGTTTATTGACAACAGCTCTGGCTATGCCGACTCGCTGCTGCTCTCCTCCTGATATAGCAAAAGGGTATTTTTTTTCTTTACCTAATAGTCCAACTTTATCTAGAGCCGCTCTTACTCTTCGTGCAATTTCATGACGACCATAACCAGAAACAATCAAGGGTAAAGCAACATTGTCAAAAATCGTTCTATCTTGTAATAATTTATTATCTTGAAAAATAAGTCCTAATTTTCGGCGAACAAAAGGAATATGCCTTTCTTTTACTTTATTTAGATTTTGACCATCTAATAAAATTAGCCCCCGACTACACAACTCCATCATGGCAATGACTTTGAGCAAAGTACTTTTACCCGCACCTGAGTGACCCGTTAAAAAAACCATTTCACCTTTTTCTAAATGAAAACTCACATCTAGCAAAGCATCGCCTGCATTTGGGTATCGTTTACTTACATGGTCAAATTTAAGCATATTTTTAATATCAATCTATTACCATCATTAAGATAAGTTTTCCGCAGTCTTAATGTAACAATCACAACCACCAGCATCTTGCTTCGGGTGACACTAAGGTTTTAACCTTTAATTCCTTGGTTCCGCTCTGCTGCATCAAGGCTACATTTATTTTAAAATATCCATCACACAAAAATATTGAACTGTTAGTCTTTTACAAACAAAGCGTCAACAAAGGTTTCTGCATCAAAATCTTGTAGGTCATCTATCCCCTCACCTACACCTATATATCTAATGGGCAAACCAAACTGGTTTGCCAAGGCAAAAATAACCCCACCTTTTGCAGTGCCATCAAGCTTTGTTAATGCTAATCCTGTTAATTCAACAGATTCATTAAATATTTTTGTCTGTGATATAGCATTTTGTCCTGTTCCTGCATCAAGAACCAATAAAACTTCATGGGGTGCAGTTTCATCAACTTTACTCATAATTCGTTTTATTTTGCTTAACTCTTCCATCAGGTTTGACTTGGTATGTAGACGACCTGCTGTATCGGCAATTAAAACATCAACGCCTTTTGCTTTAGCTGATTGCACACCATCATAAATAACCGAGGCTGAATCTGCCCCTGTATGCTGAGCTACCACATGAATATTATTTCTTTCTCCCCACACTTCAAGCTGCTCTACTGCCGCTGCTCTAAATGTATCCCCCGCAGCTAACATAACACTATGTCCCTGGGCTTGTAATCGTTTTGCCATTTTACCAATTGTGGTAGTTTTACCTACGCCATTAATTCCCACTACTAAAATCACAAAGGGTGAATCTTGTTCTGGAATTTCAAGCAATTGATTGGATGGTTTTAAAATATCCAGCAAAATTTGTTTTAAAGCCACTTCAAGAGCTTCACCATCATTTAATTGGTGTCGTTCCAAACTCTCAGTTAATTTAGCAATAATTTCAGTGGTAACACTGACACCAATATCAGCTATTAACAAACTAGATTCAATTTGTTCTAGCAAGTCTTCATTTATTTCTTTTTGTCCTAAAGGAATAGTCGATAAAACATCGCCTAACCCCGTACGCGTTTTCTGTAACTGTGTTTTTAATCTTAAATAAAGTGATTCACTGCTTGGTTCAACATAGCCAACTTCTATGGTTTTAGAAACTGCCTGCTCAACAGTTTCTAATAATGCTTCATCGACAATACTGTATTTGCTATAAAAACTAATAGCAATTAATGGCAACATTAACAACACAGCCATTGCATTATGAGCAACTGCCATCCATAAAGGTAATTCAAGTTTGACACTAAATATACCCAATAAAAGTTGCACTAATAACAGACCACTTAAAAACAAACCTGCTTTTTTAAGCTGTTTTGATTGATTCTCAGATGTGGCATTTAACATCACCCAAGTAAGTAAGATAAAGCAGACTAAAGCCCCTACTCTGTGCATCCAATGTATTGCAACTTGTCCATCAAATGACAATACACCTGCATAGCCAGTTCTCAGTCCTGAAAATAAATCCAGCGCACTCAGATAATCAACCATTGGCAGCCAGCTACCGTTACATTTTGGAAATTCAGCACAAGCCAATCCAGCAAAATTGGTGCTCGTCCATCCTCCTAAAATAATCTGCAAAAATAATACAAACATTGCAAACCCAGTAAACAAGCGTAACCCTAGTCCTCCTGCTTTTTTAGTTAATTCAACCTGTGGATGAACTCTTAAATAAATCCAATAAATCAGCCAAAAAGTGATAAAGCCTAGCAGTAAATGTGCTGTCACAATAATCGGCATGACCTTCATAGTCACTGTCCACATACCTAATGCGGCTTGTAACCCCACTAATACTAATAATAAACTAGTCGAAGTTACTGAAGCTAATCGACATTTTTTTTGTGTCCAGGCTGTAACTGCCAAAATTAAAACCAATATACCCAAAACACCTGCGACATATCGGTGTGTCATTTCTTTCCAGGCTTTGCTTATATTTAATGGACTTTGAGGAAAGTTCTGTTCGGCTTGGGCTTTAAATTCAGCATCATCACTAATAACAGCCTTGCCATAACACCCTGGCCAGTCTGGGCATCCTAATCCTGCATCTGACAGACGCACATAAGAGCCTAAAATAATAACTATCAGTGCTAAAACAAGGGTAAATAAAGTTGCTTTTCTAAACATCAATTTAACCAACCTGTGAAATTCTTAATAATTTTTTCAGGTCTCTTTTAACCTTATAGGGATCAAACCCAGCTTCATACTGCATCATAAAATTGCCTAGAGGATCCATTAAAAACAGCATACCTTCAGGTATATCTTCATTCCTTATTTTTTTTAGTTTTTCAAGCAATGCTAACTTGGGCATTGATCTTAATAATCGAGCATCATCTTTCCACCATTGCTTAGCCAGATCAGTATCAACTTTTGCCATAACCAGCACTAACCGACGAATACGGGTTAAATCTTTATTCATCATCAGTCTTAATTGTTTTGTCTTATGAATCGCTTGCTGACAAAGTTCATTACAATCATTATTAGGGATAACATTAACCAATACCCAATGTCCGCGTATTTCCTTCATATTTTCTACTGAAAATTCATCAAACCCAACAAAATCAGTGAATTCAGTGGTTACTATCGGTGTAATTAACTGCCCATTATTAGTGCCACCTCCCATCCAGCTTGCATTACTGGATAAATACATGGCAATAGCGAAGGGAATAATCGACATTGAAAAAATTATGATAATGGTTCGGTTATTTTTTTTATATTGTTCTGTCATTTGTTGTTCTACTAATTCCAATAAATAATACCGTTAAGGTAAGTGCCAATCCGAACCATTGTACGGCATAAGCGGTATGCTTTTCTGCTGGCATGGTAGATTTCTCTTTCCAGATCCTTATATAGCCATCCTTTAAAGAATGATCCAGTTCAACTTGAAAAGGATACAACGGGTAAGCTAATTTTTCTGAAAGTACATCACTATTAACCACTTGCACTACAGATGGCCAGTTTTTAGTGGGTGTTTCTGCACCTTTTAAACGGATACCAACAACTGGAAAATGGTTAATTCTGCCTGTTATCGTGGTTTTCAGGTTTACTATTGTCACATCAGGTAACACCCTTCGATCTTTATTTAATTTGACCCAGCCTCTATTAACTAATACCGTTTTATTCAAGCCCTTGATTTTAAATGGTGTCATAACAAAATAACCGACCTGTCCATTGATAATTTGATTATCAATTAAATACTGATGCTTTGCATCATAATGCCCTGTTAATTTTATTTTTCTATACCTTGCTACTGATAAATCAACTTTTAAATCTGGTTTTAAAGTGAATAAACCTTTCTTTTCAGACTCTCGCTCTCTTTCCAGAAAACCAGCTTTTTGTTCCGCTCGCCCTAATTGCCAAAAACCCAATGAGATTAAAATAGCAACTAAAACTAAATATAATATAATAGAAAAAACACTAAACTTTAATTCTATTTTACCTATGGTTAATGTCATATTGATGATTACCGAGTAAGGTCAAATATTTTAGTCGTTGATGGATTTAATCATTTTAAAAAACACCAAAAACATGCCTATTAAAATCATTTTTATTATTATTTTTCTCTTTATTCTTTTTAGCTTGGGCTCTGCTTTATTTCACTTGGTCACTAAAAAAGATTCAGAACACTCAGGAAAAACAGTTAAGGCTCTTAGCTATAGAATTGGTATTTCATTAGTGTTATTTATTTTACTCTATATCGCTGTAATTACAGGATTGATTAAACCTGAAGGCATAGGCGCAAGAATGCAAATGCAAAAACAACAAAATATTCAAAATACAAATACCCAGACACCTTAAACTTTATAGACTCAAATTCTTAAAAGATGTGCTTCGTTCCTCTGCACATCCTATATCGTTGCAATCCTTGAGTACACCTCGTTTCATCATGGCTACGTGCTTTTTATTGTCCGAATGCACTTGCCTTGTTATGTTTTTTTACCCATGTTATTGTGTATTTTTTAAACCATTATACACACAAACCTTATGAGAACAAATATTGTAATAGATGATGATTTAATGGCTAATGCTCTTAAAGCCACTGGGTTAAAGACAAAAAGAGATGTTGTAGAGCAAGGTCTTAAATTAATCATACTTCGCCAAAATCAACAAGCAATACGAGGATTGCGTGGAAAAATAAAATGGGACGGAAATTTAGATGAAATGAGAACCGATAATGATATTAGTTGATACCAGCGTCTGGATTGACTATTTTAACGGTAAAGAAAGTTCACTGACAAATATTCTGGATAAAGCTTTAATTGATGGCTTAGTTTCCATAGGCGACTTGATTTTTTTAGAAATTTTACAAGGTATAAAAGCGGAACGAGAGTATAAAAAAACAAAGACAGCCCTTGCGATACTAGACCAATATGAAATGCTTGGACATACTATGGTTGAAAAATGTGCAGATAATTTCCGCTTTCTTCGCAAAAAGGGAATCACTATTAGAAAGACAAATGATGTGATAATTGCTACCTTCTGCATTGAAAACAATTTGCCTCTTCTTTTTAGTGATCGTGATTTTATACCATTTGTTGATTATCTTGGATTAATGCCTGTTAGCTAACAAATAACGCAACTACTCACCCCATCAAAAGGGAAGATGCAGGTTGTTGATTTATCAGGCTTGTGCAACAAGGATGTTGCACCAGAGCTTACATGGACGTATTCACGCGTCCTGATAAATCAATGATCTGCATCTTTCAAGTTCAGGACAGGACGTAGATACCATTATTCAACCTCTAAAACTTGAATCCCAATATTTTTTGCTACAGCCTTGGGCCCTTTATCCAATGTTAATGTCGCTTGCTTCTTGTAACATAGATAATTAATATTACTCCGACCCTAATTATTTCCTCTTTCCAATAAAAACAACATCCTTCTCATCTTTATAAATCAAGTTTAGCTTCTTTGTAATCGCTTTTTTGAGCTTGTATTCCTTTGAAGAAGGTATAGAAATACATCTTCCAATATTTCTGTCAACAAAGTTGAAGTTTCGACAGCGTAAGGCATCTATTAATGCTCATGAAGCCTTTAAATTCTTATTTAAGATATCAAGAAAGAGTGAGACATCAAGTGGTTTAGTAACATAGTCATCAAATACCCCCTCAGCTATCTCAATATCGTGTTTCATTGCCGCAGCTGTTACTGCCACCATCGGCTTACCCTTATAATGTTTGGTCGTTCTTAGTCGTTGTGTGAGTTCTTTACCATCCATTCCTGGTAAATTTATATCCATTAAGATTAAATCAAAGTCTTTCTCTAAAGCTCGCTCTAGTCCTAATTCCGCATTTTCCACCATTTCCAAGGTATGTGGCAATCTATTAAAAACAAACTGCATTAATTGTCTATTAGCAGGGTTATCTTCGACATACAGAACATACTTACTTTCTATTTCTAGTATTTCAGCAGCATCCACCTCTTGTGT
>JAGLUC010000359.1 GCA_023134955.1 Methylococcales bacterium
ATTAACAACCAAATTATTTTTAATCCTACAGATCCTTTGCTAAACACGATGGATTACACAATATCAGTCGATAGCGGAATAAAGGATTTAGCTGGGAATTTAATTACCACAACAAACCAAACAAGTTTTACAACTGTTATTGTCGACATTATCAAGCCCAGAGTTACAACAACCTATCCTGCAGATTCAGCAACCGACTTTGCAGTAGACATCGATATACAAGTGACTTTTTCTGAAGAAATAAATCCCGACACTGCAACAGAAACATCTATCACCCTATATGATGACAGCGGAAATCCATTGCCAGGAAGTATTTTTACCTCTGTCACTAGAAAAATTTCTACGATATTTTTAGAAAGCCCCTTGCTTTATAATAAAACCTACACATTAAAAGTTACAAAAGGTATAAAGGATTTAGCTGGTAATGAGCTAGAAACGGAAAGTATTACTACTTTTACAACAATTGCTTTATTAAATGAAGGGACTGCCGACACCCCAATTTCTGTTGACTTTCAAACCACATACACAAATGGTTTTGTTGGTTATGGGCAAAGTTACTATTCAGTTAATAATATTCCAGCAAGCGGTAGTTTAATAATCTGGCTGGAAAGTGTTTCTGATACAGTTGAATTAATGGCTTCGACATCTCCATATACCTCAGAACTATCCCCTATTTCCTGTAATAATAACATCTGCCTTTACAGACAAGGAGTTTCTTCCACTGTCACTGAGATATATCTACAAATAAATGGTGCTAATACCTCCGCTGGTGCTAAATATGATATTCATTCAGCTGTTATAGGAAGTTATTATGGTGATGGAAATAGTTATCCCCTTTCTATTCCTACTGGAAATTCAAAAAAATACGTATTATTTGAAACAGCCCTTGATGAATATATAAATAAGGAATTTTATGTAGACTTTTCTAACTTGAATAGTGAAAAATTAACACTACGATTTTTATCTGAAAATTTTAAAACTTGCCAGATTGATCTAACAAGTGAGCCAAAACAAGTAGGTTGCAGTACAATTTCTGATTCAACAGAAAATATAATCGTTGAAGTTATTGGGGAAAATTTGACAAACCCTGTGGTTGGAAATTTAACAATACACAATATTAATCATAATGATTTTATTCTAGGACAAACTACAGATAAAACGTTTACCTTTCCTGGTTCTTATCAAGATTTATATTATAAATTAGGTAATTTAGACCCCGATGTAAATTACAGCATTAAGGTAGAAACTACTCCAACATCGCCATTTGGTGGTTCTGATGAAATAATTTCTTTTTATTCCAATGACTGGCAAACTATTAATTGTGAAGCACTATACATATTCGATGCTGACTTTACTTTCTGTGAAACAAAAAGTGATTCAAATGGTAAAATTTACATGTCAGTTTCTTCTAATTTTGGTGAAGGAAGCCCACCTTCATATATATTTACTGCATCAGAAATTGTCAGCAAAGAGTTAAATCAACTTACAGTTGGTGGTTTTACACTACCAACACAAGAGCTTTCAATTAATCTTGATCCTATAGAATATTTCAACATGAATAGTCTAGTTCCATCGGTTTATGCAATTTCCTTAAATGTACCTCCAGATGATTTGTATATGATTCCTAAGCTAGGTGTTTTAAATCAAGCATGGAAAACACCACTTTGTGATCCAATAGATATATTTGATCTTGGAATTGTATGTCTTACAGACCTTACAAATAAAACTGATAAAGATTTATATATCAAAGTATATGATGCTGTCGACAACTCACCTTATCCAATATCTGGAGATTTAAATATTGTACCCATAGCTATTACGGATATAACAAATGATTTATCAAATGGACCCGTTAATAAAACTACAACAGTGTCACCCCTTGAAGTCTATAAAGTCAGAGATTTAGTACTAGACCAATCATATGAAATAATATTAACTATTTCAGACAATATACCTTCCACAGCAGCTTTTCATGTGGTATCAGGAAATCTTGATGAACTGCTTTGCTCTGGAGAATTCAACTATTCTAATAATAATGGAACACATACAAATACATGTTTTACACCGCCATTAAAATCAAATGAAATATATATAGTTATGGATTTACAAGGTGCAAGTCCAGATAGTCCATATACAATTGATGATGTTGTTTGTTATGCACCTGCACCTTATTGTGGTGGATTTAATTAAATCACTCAGCGTTTAGTGTTATCTCAACCTCAACAACCATTGCTCACAGGCGATCGCCATGAATGGCGGAAGGTAGTAACACCGAAATAGGCACTCTAGGCGACGCAGGAGAGTTGTCGAGTGCGGGCTTTCTAGCACAAGGATGTGCGTAGGTAGAACAATGCAGGAGCAATTGTCGAGAGCCTACATGGACGTATTCACGGCGTGTTTGCTGGGGTTGGGGTAATACTAAACGCGAATCGAAGCCAATAAACTAAAACTAATTCAAACCTAAACCAAAAAGAACTAACCTCGACGCCAAGAAGTCCCTGCAGCACTATCTTCCAAAACAACAC
>JAGLUC010000036.1 GCA_023134955.1 Methylococcales bacterium
TTCCTCCTCGGCAACTGCTCCATGCGTTGCTCTACCTTCTGCATCCATGCAGTCGTCACTTTACCCTCTCGGCAATTGCTCCTGCATTGCTCTCCTCACCTACATCCGTGTAGGCATCCAGCAAGAGAGGACTTAAGAACAGAATCAAATCCGCTGAGAAGTTGCGAAAAATATTTATATATCAGTGGTTTTTTTAAAATATCAGCGCTGGACTCTGTCTAAAAAGACAATAAAAAAAACAATTAATGCATAAAAGAAAAATCACCTGATATTTCAGATAAATATTGCTGTAAATAATTAAAACCAATTCGCTCTTGTTCAAGGCGACACAGGCTTTTTTGTAATTGTTTATACAAAATATTTTCATCCCTTGTTAAATGAGAAAGCTCACCCTGCTCAGAACTTTTCTTTGGCTCTGGCACACAAAGATCAGCAAACAGTTCTAAGGTTGTTTGATCCATTAACATAGATTTTGCCTGCGGAAAATAATGCCTTAACCGTGACAATATGGCAAAACCATGGGTATCTAAATCTCCCCAATAATATAACTCTTTACCCTGTAAACAGTTTGCTTTATCCAATAAATCAACCGCATAACCTAAGCCGAAAATAACAATTGCTTCTGGATAATCAGGAAAAGCCAATCCATTCACTTTATTTTCTGCAATAAACACTGTCTTTAACGCAATATTAAGCTGTTTAAATTCACTGATTGTCAGCGTTAAATCTGTTAAACCGTGGATGGCAAGCTTAGTGTCCAATATACGTAGACGAATTAATGACTGATCATATCGCAAGCTATATCGACGTTCAAAACCATGATGACTTAAACCAGTAATTTCTTTATCATAATTTGTTTCATCTAAAGATTGAGTTAACAACTCATTCAAAATACCTTTATGTTGCTCAATAAACTTGCTATCAACCCCTTCAATATTTAATTGCCGAATATAACAATCAGGCTGAGGTTGGTTTTTAAAATAATCACACACTTTCAACAATTGCAACCAGACATCAGCATGTTTCATTATTTTAAAAGGGTAACGGTTTACCCAGTCCAGTAACAAAACATCTTGCTGTAACGTTCGCTGAGTCAGCTTTTTAAATTGTATAAATTCAGCCGACTTAGCGACATAATCCAAGAAAACAGCTTCAGTTTTAAAGATGATAACACTGGGGATTTTTTGTTCACCTAACTGACGATGAGTAACTAATTTATCGGAAATTAAATAATCGTGTTTTTTACTGTCCTGGCGTAGCAGGTAAATAGCATCCTGCACTTCGGTAAAATTAGATAATAAATCTTTAGCTGGTATGTTTTTTAGGGGGATTTCTAAAGGGAAATAATTGTTTTTTTGTAGCCATGCACGATGTATATCAGCACGTTGCCATATTTTTAAGGCTTGTTGTTTAAGAGTTTTTGGAGTTGGAAGCAAGCTAGACATATAGGATTGAGATGAATTTACACAATATTTAAGCTATTATCATTATTGCTTAAGATCACGATAAAAGTTCTTATGAGTGCCTAACGCTATTAGAGTTAGTATTTGCTCTTTTTCTGAAAATTTATACGCTAACAAATATTGCTGTGTTTTATATTTGTATTTATGTACATAAACACTCGCCAGGTCACCTGTTTTTACCTGTCCAATGGTAGGTTTTTCGATAACGGTCTTGATAGCATTATCAAGAGATCGTTTTTCAGCAGAATGAAGTCTCTTGACTCTACGACTAAAAAGACCACTTTGCAGAATGATCATCCGAATTGATATTCAGAGACATTGCCTGATTTACTTTCTTCTAATCCTGTTAAAATATCCTTTACAAAACCAAGGGATAAATCAGGGTTTTCATCAGCTATTTTGCCTATTCTTGCCCAGTATTCAATTTGACGAGGTGCGCTTCTATGCTGGGCTTTACCATGTGTAGTTGCATCAACCACCAATTCATCAGATAACTTAATTGCTTTAGCCATTATTAAAACCTTATACCTTAAAACATGGTTTTCATTATAAGCAATAGGTTTCTTTTTGCAACCCTTGTCTTTAATGAAAGTATAGAGCAAGTTAGGCTCGAGGCGCATTTTTCTTGGTATTAATCGTCCCAAAAATTCTGGCAAGGTATTTTGACACCCTTTTATTAACACATAGTGTAGCCCGTATGAAACGAAGTGTA
>JAGLUC010000360.1 GCA_023134955.1 Methylococcales bacterium
ACTAAATCAGCCTCAACATTATCCAGCTCTTCAACCTCCATTAACTGTTTTAATCTAGTCTTGGGCTGATGATATTTTGATATTTGCTGTATTTCTACGGCATGAAGATGAACTTGTTTAATGGGGGAATAATATAAATATTGCGGGTAATGTTCTGCTAAAAATTGATTAGCTTGTTCTGTATTAATTTTTTTCCACTGTTTATCATCAAAAATATAGCGAAGAAAACATAAAACCTTACCTTGTTCCAAGCCACTTTCTACAACAGCAAAAACCAGACCCTCAAGTGTTTGTATAAAATCTTTAGCTAAAATCAACAACTTTCAATCCATTTTTGTTCATTTTCTTTGCTTTTAAATAAAATATCATTACTGGTTTCTAAGGAAATGCTAAGTTTATCTTATCTAAAGATTATTCTCAGATAAAAACTGCTTAAAAAATAACATGGTTATGAACTAACCACAGCTTAACCTGGGATTTACTTTTTGGATTGATTAATTAGTAATTTTTCCAACAAATAACAATTAATCTGTGGTTTGTTAATAGCCAAAAAATAATAGTTGATATTAATCAAGTAATCTCCTACGCTTAAACTAATTTTGTTGTTAAATTAATAATAAACAAAGAGGCGTGAATGAAAATCGGCATACCTAAAGAAATTCACCTAGGTGAAAAACGTGTTGCAACCACCCCTGATGTTGCTGAAAAAATCATCAAATTAGGCTTTGAAGTCTATATCGAAAGCGGTGCTGGATTAGGATCTAATATTTCAGATGAAGCCTATAAAGAAGTAGGCTGTAAAATAAGGAAAAATGCTACAACCTTATGGAAAAACGCTGATATTGTCATTAAAGTTCGTCCTCCTCAAATGCACCCTGAATTAGCTGTGAATGAAACTGAGTTAATGACTAAAGGCGGTCAATTAATCAGTTTTATTTGGCCTGCTCAAAATGATGATTTAATGAAGCAACTGGCTAGCAATGATGCCACCGTTTTGGCTATGGACAGCGTACCTAGAATATCCAGATCACAAAAACTGGATGCTTTAAGCTCTATGGCAAATATTGCTGGTTATCGTGCTGTTGTTGAAGCTGCCCAGCATTTTGGTCGTTTCTTTACTGGTCAAATCACAGCTGCTGGTAAAGTACCTCCTGCAAAAGTGCTGGTTATCGGTGCCGGGGTCGCTGGTTTAGCGGCCATTGGTGCAGCAAAAAGCATGGGTGCTATTGTTCGTGCCTTTGATACTCGCCCAGAGGTAAAAGAACAAATTGAGAGTATGGATGCTGAGTTTCTAATGTTAGAGTTTAAAGAGGATGGTTCTGGTGAAGGTGGTTATGCAAAAACCATGTCTAAAGAATTTATAGAAGCTGAAATGGCTTTGTTTGCCAGACAGGCAATGGAAGTTGACATCATTATCACTACCGCACTTATTCCTGGCAAACCTGCACCAGAACTTATTACCGCAGGCATGGTTGAAACCATGAAAGCTGGCAGTGTAATTGTTGATCTTGCGGCTGAACAAGGTGGTAATTGCGCACTGACAGAAAAAAATAAAGTGGTGGTTAGGCACAACGTAACTTTAATCGGCTACACTGATCTACCTAGCCGTCTAGCGGCTCAATCCAGCCAGTTATACGCTACTAATATAAGACACTTGCTGACTGAATTATGTCCTAACAAAGATGGCATAATTGATGTCAATATGGATGATGAAGTCATTCGTGGCACCACCGTCATAAAAGAAGGAAAAATCACTTGGCCACCGCCTCCACCCAAACTTAGAGCTACACCCCCACCTCAAACTGAAGCACCTGCTGTTAGCGGTATAGAGAAGGAGGAAGAAAAAAAACCAATCATTCCTGAAGCTGTTAAACAACTATTACCGCTACTTATTATTGGTAGCGCATTATTTGGATTAGGTTCTGTTGCACCTGTTTCTTTTGTGTCTCATTTTACGGTCTTTGTACTAGCCTGTTTTATCGGCTACCAAGTCATCTGGAATGTTTCCGCCTCACTACATACACCCTTAATGAGTGTTACCAATGCCATTAGTGGCATTATCATTATTGGTGCAGTAATTCAAATATCATCACCAGGATTCATGATTACACTACTATCTGGGTTAGCAATTCTTATTGCTTCAATTAATATTGCTGGCGGATTTTTAGTGACTCGCCGTATGCTTGAAATGTTTAGAAAATAGGGGAAGTACAGATGATGTCACAAGGTTTAGTTACAATGTCTTACGTTGCAGCTTCTATTCTTTTTATATTGAGTTTAAGTGGATTAAGTCACCAGGATACCGCTAGAAGAGGCAATTACTATGGCATGGCAGGTATGGCAATGGCAATTATTGCCACCCTGTTAAGTGATTCAGTTAATGCTTATATCATTCTAATTATGGCATTAGCGATTGGTGGCTTTATAGGTACCAAAGCTGCATTAAAAGTTGAGATGACACAAATGCCCGAACTGGTTGCCTTAATGCACAGTTTAGTCGGTATGGCAGCAGTCTTAGTGGGTTATGCTAATTTTCTGGATGATACCAGTGTATTGCAAGGTGTAGAAAAAACCATCCACGAAGTTGAAATTTATATTGGTATTTTTATTGGTGCTATCACTTTTTCTGGGTCAGTGATTGCTTTCGGCAAACTATGTGGAAGAATTGATGGCAAGCCTTTATTATTACCCGCCCGTCACTGGCTTAATCTAGGTCTATTAATCGCTACAATCTGGTTAGGAAGCATATTCCTGTCAGGTGCAGCAGAAGGTGGTGGTACATTCGCTTTAATTATCATGACGCTCATTGCTTTTGCTTTTGGTGTGCATATGGTAATGGCTATCGGTGGTGCAGATATGCCCGTGGTGGTTTCTATGCTTAACAGCTATTCAGGTTGGGCAGCCGCCGCGACTGGATTTATGTTGAGCAATGACTTATTAATCGTCACTGGTGCATTGGTTGGAAGTAGTGGTGCAATTTTAAGCTACATCATGTGTAAAGCCATGAACCGTCATTTCCTTAGCGTTATTGCAGGAGGTTTTGGTTCAGCAGGTGGTGAAGCAGCAACGGTAGAGGGTGATGTATCGCCCATTGATATTGAAGAAACCACTCAATTATTAATAGATGCAAAAGATATTATGATCATTCCAGGCTACGGAATGGCCGTTGCACAAGCTCAACATACTGTTAATGAAATAACAAAACTGCTACATGCTCAAGGCAAGACGGTACGGTTTGGTATTCACCCCGTTGCAGGCCGTATGCCAGGGCATATGAATGTACTACTGGCTGAAGCCAAAGTCCCTTATGACATCGTATTTGAAATGGATGAAATTAATGAAGATTTCCCCAAAGTAGATGTCTCAATCGTCATAGGCGCTAATGACATTGTAAATCCATCAGCATTAGATGATCCCAACAGCCCGATTGCAGGTATGCCTGTACTGGAATGCTGGAAAAGTGCAGCTACAATCGTGTTAAAACGCAGTATGGCAACAGGCTACGCAGGCGTTGGAAATCCATTGTTTGTACACGAAAACACCCGCATGTTATTTGGCGATGCTAATGACAGTATGCAAGCGGTATTAAAGGCTTTGAATAAATAGTACTGATTTAACCATCAACATAATTAAGTAGAGTAGCCAAAACTTGTTAGAGCTAAAGTACAAAAAGAGCTGATTCTGTTTTTTTTAAAGCATTAAGTTTTAAACGAATTATCCCTCTCACTTAGCCTAACAATTTTGGACTTTGATTAATTGACATACAAAAAATTAGTAACTGACTCTATGGGAAAATGATAGGTATAGGTGTTTTGCCAGCTTTATAAAAATAACTGCGACGGAACATATTAAAATATTCATTAATATAAGTATCCATGCATAATTAATATAAGGGATATGAACGAACAATGAGGCTGTTTCTTTTTTTATACTGTCTGATCTTGTTGGCTTCTTGTGGCATTATTCCAGATCACCAATCACCAACATCAGAAATACCCAAGCCAGAAAAATGGGATAGTAGTAATAACATAGACCCAAAGATATTAAACCTCAGCCTTGGTTGACGATATTTGATAGTCCCCAATTAAATAAATTAGTTGATGAGGCCCTGTTACACAATTACGACCTTAAAGCCGCCGCAGCAAGGGTATCCTCGACCCGTGCCATGGCACGTATTAATGGGCTGAACGGTTTCCGCAATTAGCTGCAGGTATTAAAGGTGCCCAGTCACAACGTAATTCCACCAGTGGTTTTAGCATTAGTAACCCTCGAAGTAATAGTTTTGGCGTAGATTTCACTTTAAGCTGGGAACTGGATGTCTGGGGCAAATTGCAAAACCGTTCTGAAGCGGCGGAGCATGATTTTGGTGCTTCTGAAATGAATTATAAATTTGCTCGACTATCATTGGCAGCAGGAGTTGCTTCAGCCTGGTTTAGAACCATTGAAACCAAGCAACAATTGGAACTAGCTGAAAAAAAAGTTAAAACCATTTGGCTCTTCTACGGTCTTATGTATAAAAAAAGGATGCTAAAAACTTATCTATCAGTTGAAATATAAGGTTTCCTACAACTTTATAATAACAGATAAATGAGTCTTAACATCCCAACAGGAATCTTGGCACTAAAAGGTCAGAAAATCAACAAAATTGAATTTAACTCAGAAGATAGAAAAGTCCTAATTCAATGCCAACGAGACAAACGAAAATCAGTTATAGATCCTTTAACAGGACGAAAAGGAAGAATTAATAGATTAGTTAGGCGACAAGTTAGAGATACACCTGTTTTTGGTCATCCTTGTTGGGTAGAAATAGAATTGGCACAGGTCTATCTCAGTAAAAATGAACGCCGAATGGAACAGTGTTCTTTTGTTGATACGGGGTGTTATTTTACCCATAGATTCTGCCGTTTGGTGAGTGGGCTATGTAGACACATGAGTATTGAAGCGGTATCAAGGCATTTAGGTTTACGCTGGGAAAGCACCAAGAATATTGATAAGGCTTATTTACACGAAACATTACCTGCTCTTGAGCCAGACAAGCTAACAGGCTTGAAGATGATTGGTGTTGATGAGGTCGCAAGAGCCAAAGGACATGATTATATGACGGTTGTTTATGACATGGTTAATGGTCACTTGATTTGGGTAGAAACAGGGAGAACTTCTGATGTATTTTCTAGCTTTCTAAAAATGCTACCGATAGAAACAGCCAGTAATATAGAGGCTGTTGCGATGGATATGAGACCTGCTTACCAAAAGTCAGTAAGAGACTGTTTGCCCAATGCAGATATTGTTTTTGACCGATTTCATGTGATGAAAAATTATAGTGCAGCGATCAAAAACCAGCGAAGAACGGAGTTCAGAAAAGTTAATAAAGAAGGTAAAGAACTGATAAAAGGTTGTCATTATTTATTGTTGAAAAATGCTGATAAGCTAACAGAAAGTCAATCAGAAAAGCTCAAGCGTTTACTTGATGAAAACGCTAATATGAATACCCTCTATGTCATGAAAGAGCAACTACAAGCACTGTGGAGCAATACTAAAGTTGAGATAATGGAACAGCAGTTGGAGCAGTGGTGTGAGTTAGCAGACCAAACGAATATGACTTACATTAAGAACTTTGCTAAATCATTAAGAAAGCATAAAACAGGTATTTGTAATTATGCCAAATATCAACTGACATCAGCTCGAATTGAAGGAGGTAATGTCAGTATTGGAATGATTAGAAAACGGGCTAGGGGGATTCGGGATACAGAATATTTTAAGCTCAAAATTAGACAAACATCGGTTCCTGATAACCAAAGTATGTTTTATATTGGAGGTTAAATGCACTCACAAGACCGTAGAAGAGCCAGGCAGCGCACTGCGATAACCTTATGTGCATACCATGGATTAAACAACAAACAGGCTGCCTCAGCATTAGATATTAGCGTTGATGCTTTGGAATCATTGCTGGCAAGAGGCCGACGTAAATTAAAACAGTTAATCAAACAACAACATAATTCTGAATTAGAGATTAACCATGATGACAAATAAAAGAGCAAAACAAATTCTTACTAGTTATGGTGGTCAATCTGAAAAATGGCCCGTAGATGAAAGATCACTATTACAACAACTTATATTCTCTAATACTGAGTTAAAGGAAATTCAACAACAAGAGTTACAGCTCGATGAACAACTTGTAACAATGTTTTCTTCTATAAACGAACCAGATACACAATTCTTGCAGAAACGCATATTGGCAACTCTAGCAGATAGAAAAATCACTTCGAATCCACCAGTAAACCATTTTTTCTCCCGTTTAAATAAGTCTCTGCTTAATAGTACTAAACTGTTACTTAACCCTTCTGGAATAGTGGCAACTGTAATGGCAATTATGCTTCTCACTATTGGTTTGTTTAATTTTAATCATACACCTCCAACTTTAGCCGAAAATAGCATGAAAGATGAGTTACTATTAATGGCTGAAGCATTAGATATCTCAAATGAATTTGAATTGTTTGCCGTGCTTGAACCAGAGTTATTTGATGATACTTCAGATCTAATGTAGAGATATGACATCCTGTTTGCTTGCTGTATTTACTTCAAATTCTACTTTTTCTCTATTTGGTTTAAGAGTTCTTAATCTTAAATGACATTATTTATATGAAGGGGCAGCTAATTAATTTAAGGGGGTAGTCAGGTAGAGCCTCCTGGTACTATATGTAGTAGTTGTGTATTTTACTTAAAATACTTGAGACCCCTTCTAGATTTGAGGATTGGTGCATTAAGTCCATTACTGGTAATAACAATATCTTGTGGTAGGAGGCGTTAGTTAACCACCCCCCTTAATTTAATAATAAAGGTAATATTATTGGTTTTTACTTTTACGGTGATCGTTCGCATTTCTATCTGCACTCAGTATTTTTAAAAATATAGCTATTTTATTTTCTGTCAGTTTTATTTTACCGATTGAGCATTCAACCATTCAATCAATTCATTCTCTTTAACGATTCCCATATGTCGTGTTTCTTGATTTACACGATCAAAAAAATGGGTTACTGGTAACTCTCCTCTCCAGCGTTTATTTATATCGGCATAAATACGCTCTGGAAATTGTTCTGCAAAGACCCAGGTTTTATCCAGCGCCAGGCCGCTACGATTTAATACGTTCTTTACAATTTGATCATCCAGAAAAGGATCAGTTGCAACGGTTATTATCGCAATATCAGGATACTGTTTATACAACTTGCCAAACATCGCCAGCTCTTTCATACAGTAACTACAGCTTTCCGACCAGAAAACCAGCACAAAAGGTTTATTGTTATATTGGCTTTTTATTTCAGAAAAACTACCTTTTGTAAAAGGTTGTATAGATAAATCTGCTCTGACTGTGTTGGCGGAAAATGCCAATACTGTTAATAATATTAAACGAAATTTAATCATGTTCTAAAGTCTCTTAATAGCCAACGTTTGCAGATGGCCATTATTTTCCGTCCATAAAGATAGAAAACCTTTTTCAGTTTTAACAATACGAGGATGAGTTGCTCTCGACCCTAGCTGTGAAATTTGCTTGGGATCTGACCAGTTAACCCCTTGATCTTTAGACTCTGCCATAAATATTGCCAGCCCCTCCTCTCCCATCATATCCCACACAACAACAACTCGACCATTATCGTGTGCAGCAACATCCGCGTGTATGGCTGATTCATCACCTAATTGTTTTGCATCTGACCAGTTTTTTCCCTTGTCATCAGAGTATAAATAATGAATGCCAAGATGCTCTGGATGCCCAGTACCAATCACACTATGCAATCGATTTATACCCGCAGTGGTTTGAAAGTCCAGTCCGCCACCAATATGAGGACAACCATCAAATTGCCAATTGAACGCACCTACATGGTTTAAGCGTTGCCATTGTTGTTTCTGGTCAATCACACCGATTGACAAGTCTGAAGGTTGTTTGTCACGATAAAGCACATAAGCCTTATCTTCCGCATCTGTTTTAATCGTATTCCAGCAACATGAGCAGGTCAGTTGATCTAGCGTTTTATTTTTTTGCCAGCTAAACCCACCATCAATTGAACGAGCATAACGTAACCCTTGGGATGCTTTAACATCACCATGCCCACTACGGCTATCAAGCCAAACGGCATGCATAGCATTCTTATCTGCTGCCATATCAATATAACCATGAGGACCTTTTTTCCAGTCGGGTGGTGTTGCAGAATATTGCCAGCTTTGTCCACCATCAGTTGATCTAGCAGCTTGCATTGCTCCCGCCTTAAAACGGCTGTTGGGTTCATATTTTGTCCAGCTCACTACAACTTTATCACCCTGAGCGGTTATTTGAGCATCATTGCCTCGGGTCATTTTTACCGCAAGATCATCATCATTAAGTATTTTTACCGAAGCTGACCAGCTTTCTCCTCCAGTTTTGCTGTTTTGATACCAGAGCGTTTTTTTGCCATGTTTAATCTGCCCAGTCAAAAGATGAAGACGATTATTGCTATTAATAATATCAACACTTATAACACCATCTGCTATTTTTTTATGCCGATGTTTTTGTTGCTTTACAAGTGTTGATTTTGCATGCTGAGAAACTGATATTTCAGCTTTAGGAAACATAGAACATGCGTTGATCATTAATAAAAGGGGAATATGTAAAATTATTTTATTCATAAAAACTCCTGAATTCAGAACTATTTTTTAATCACAATTTTTCCAGAAACTGTGAGTAACTGATTTTTCTCGGTTTAATAGAAAAAAGCCGGCTTTTCTCCGCTTTGATGTATAAAGTTT
>JAGLUC010000361.1 GCA_023134955.1 Methylococcales bacterium
GTTCTTTGGTAAGTGGTTTAGTAACCCTAGTCATTTTGGTAACATCAATTTTGATGATCTTAGGGGGATGTAACCAAGAGTTTATGAAATAACGCCGAGTTAACCCGCTCGGTGGGTTGAACGACTGGTTATTAACACGTGGGGATCATCACGCTTTATTTTCTCAGCCAGAAACTTTAATGTACTATTCGATTTTCATATAAATCGGCAATTGGAAAACAAAGGTCATAATCATTCCATTCTAAATCACCTTCATCTATTTCGAATTTTGAAAACTCTTCAGGTGATAAATATTTTCTGATTAATGGATTAAGAGAACTTGACAAGAATGGATAAAAATCAATTACCTGGCAAGTTTTATCATTAAATTGCAACTCGAGTTTAAAATCACCAATATGATTTACTTTTTCCACGGAAATAACTTGTTTCTCTAAAATCATTTGATTCTCCTACTTATATTCTCACAAGAAATTTGCTTATGAAGCACAAAATAATCAATCCACTTTTTTACTATTTCATCAGCATAGGCATCAACAAATGCTCTAAAATCACGTAGATTACTTGCTGGTAAAGGGTTTTTACCTTTGACCGACTTAATATGGATTTCCTTTACTTCTCCGTTATCTATTATGATCTCTGCTTTAGATTCATTTCCTTGGTATTTTCCATGAACGTGAATAGGTTCATGCTCATTGCTATAAAACATAATAATGATACCGAAGTAGGTATATAATTTTGGCATAGATGATTCTGTTAATTTTAGCTATTGAATGGTTTGTATGGTGCTAATTTATCTTTTAATTTCTGGCTTTGGCTAGGATGTAACCTGCCTAACTGGCCAATTCTAGTTATAGTACTTCGATACATCTTTTTATACGTTTCTGATTTTCTACCGTGTAAGCCTGAGTATTTAATACAATTAAAAACAGCCATCCTTAAATTATTTTTCTTTATTTTCGGAATTGTTGGTGATCTTTTAGTAACATTAAGATTATGTACGGTAGTATTGTTTTTTCTCGACTTAATATCTTGTTTTTGGTAAAAGGGGTCAGAACCGAATGGCACTTACTTAACAGCTT
>JAGLUC010000362.1 GCA_023134955.1 Methylococcales bacterium
AACCAGATTGCCTGTATTGAGTTTTGTAATGCTTTTGGCATAACTACGTTTGAATCAGCCGCAAGCCCACCAACTATTTTTATCAAGCGAATAGAATCAGGTAATGAAGCTTCAATTTGATTAAGATTGTGCTCAAATGCATAGCACCAGCTACACATTGGATCATGAAAATAATATAAAGTTGTCATTTTTTGAATCTAAAAGGCAAGCCTTAAAAAAATTATAATTTTATTCTACAATGCTAAAAACAGCTATTCCTACGTTGTACATGACTCTTGGATTACTATTGCGGTGTTTGTCAAGATAGTTGTCGCCACAATTGTAAAGAGTGAAAAAATGCTTTTATTCATTTTTATGTAACCTTGCTAATGGAGTTATAGTTTTTTCTCTTACCACCTGCTTAACCGAATTCCATATGTGGCGTGGCTTTTATGACAGTAAAAGACATGATGGCAGTACCAGTACAAGTAATTGTTAAGTTTTTTAAGTTAAAAACCACTCATTAACAGCCATAGCTCCTTTTCCTAAATTGCATTCTTGGCACAAAGTATTTAAATTATCTATGCTGTTTTTTCCAGATTTTGAAACTGGTGTAATGTGATCTACATGAAGGGTCGCTTGTGGCGCAGTGGTGCCACAGAGAACACACCTAAATTTATCTCTGGAAAGAACTTGAAACCTAATTTTTGGTAAAACCCTTCTATTTCTATTCAATGATTTATTTGCTAGAGTATTGAACGTTGTTATTTTTCTTTTATTAAGACTGAATTTCATCCCACTTCAGCTTCATTTGCTCATCACTATAACCAATAGACTTAAAAAATGTTTCGGCTTGTTCAAAATCTCTTGGAGGCATTGAGAGTCCTAATTTATCGTCATAACCTTTAGTTAAAGTCGTGAAGTGTTCTCTAAAGTTTGAAAAGATAGTTCCAAGGCTATTAATCTTTCTGTTTTTTAAGTAAAAGATTATTTTGGAAGGTTCACCTTTTTTATCATTAATAATAACTTCTCTAATATCATTCTCATCAATTTCTTCGTCACTTATGCTTTGCAGAAAATCTACTGTATCTGAAATAGCTCTTTCAATAATAGGCACATATTCTTTAATTGCAGAATATTCCCATATGAATTTTATAGAGGATTCTTGATAATGTTTCTTAAATTCACTTATTTCCATTGGTCGAAAATCACTAAATTATTAAAAAAATAAACGTTCTTTATAATTCCTTGTAACAAGCTAATCAAGACAAAACCAAGAATTATGATGATTCTCTATTATTATCTAATCTTAAGAAATTAGAAATCACTTTCCGCCGTACAGCCTGCTTTCCCTTATCAAAACTCAGCATCAACCTGAAATATCATTAACTCTCTAGTTACAGGATGATTAAACTCTATGTATTCTGCATGTAAATGCAAGCGACTGGCTTTATCACCATAAAGATCATCACCGATGATTGCTGTATTTAATCCCTCTAAATGCGCCGAATGCACCCGTAATTGATGCGTTCGTCCGGTAATAGGGTAGAAATATACTTTTGTTTGCTTATTCTTTCGTTCAATCACTTGCCATTGGGTCTTTGCTGGCTTTCCAAATTGGTAGCAAACCAGTTGCCTAGGTCTATCATCTAAATCAACCCGGAGCGGTAAATCAATTGTTCCCTCATCTTCTTTGATTAAACCATCCAATAAAGCAACGTATCTTTTTTTTATGCTGCGATGAATAAATTGTCTTTGCAATTTTTTATTGGCATCCTTATTTAAGGCCATCAACATTAAGCCTGACGTAGACATATCTAATCTATGTATGATTAAAGAGCCAGTTGCTTTCGGGTAACTCTGCTTAATCCTCATATACACCGAATCTTCTATACTTTTTCCTGGTACAGATAATAAGCCTGAAGGTTTATTAATGACTAACATTACCTCATCTTCGTAAATAATGTCGATGGACTTTCCTTCTGCTGGATTATTCAACAAAGGATTGTCATCCATTTTAAGTCCCTCAAGCATATGCTCCAGGATTGGCTGACATTTTCCCTGGCAAGCACCATAAAAATTAAGGTGTTTTTTAATTTCTGATTTTGGCGATGCTCCCCACCAGAATTCAGCCATTGCCAAAGGCTTCATCCCTGTCTTAAAAGCATAGTGTAATAATTTTGGTGCCGCACAGTCTCCAGCCCCTGCAGGCGGAACTAATTGAGTGGTCTGCTTAAAAATATCACTCAAGTTTTTTTGTTCACCCTTTACATTTAAAAAACGATATTGATCAAATAGTTTTTGCTGCAACACAGCTGATAATTCTTTACGCTGGTTTTTTAAGCGTGTAATTTCGTCCGTTAATTGATTTAGATTGGTTTCTGCTTTTTTAACTCGCTCATCCCAAAAAACAGTTAAATCTCTTAATTGATTTTTTTGCCTAATACTCTGTTTACTTAACTGTTGTTTAAGCAGTAAAAAATCACGGGTATTTAACTTTATTTCTGCTTCAATCCGTTGCACCTTTCTTTGTTTACGCCCCTCAATCATTTTTGTTCTGTGCTTTTTAATCTCTAAACTGGAAGCATCTATTTCTGCTTTTAGGGCTGTTTTAAAGACTAAGATTTGAGGATTATTTTCCAGCTCTTTAATTTGCTCATTAATTAGATTAATTTCACATTGTCCTGTCATAAAAAAGCCATCTTCGGCAAGCATATCAAACACAGGAGGTACAAATTCTGGGAGCTTGTTTGTGCCTGCCATTTTTCCTGAAAAAGCAGATAAATAACCAATTTCATTGTGTTTATTTTTAACCAGTAAAACCCCAAACATTTTACCAATAGCGCTTTCTTTTTCTCCCTTAAGACCAAAATTATGTTGCCAGTCTTTTTGTATTATAAGATGAGCCTGCAACTCTTTTGCTGCGAGTAAACATAAAGGATGAGGCTGATAATAAAAAGGAAAGGTAAATTGCTCGGATAAACTATACGTATCAATTACTGCTTTAAAAGGGCTGAAATATTTATCTTGCGGAGACATAGTGTGCTTTGATGTAGAAAATAACGGGCAGAGTGATGAAGACCTATTGTACAAAGTTAGCTAAGAAATTACTGAATTATGCTTGATTTATCTTATAAAGAACTATTAAGTGCTGCTGCGATAGCGCTTACTTTTATCGCTTTTTTTCCTTACATTCGCTCCATCTTACGAGGGGAAATTAAGCCCCATGTCTTTTCATGGATCATCTGGGGAGCAACTACATTAGTTGCTTTTTTTGCGCAACTTGATGATGATGGAGGCGTAGGCGCTTGGCCCATCGGCATTTCGGGCGTTATTACTTTATTTATTGCCTTACTGGCTTATATAAAGAAATCTGATATTGCCATTACCAAAACAGACTGGCTATTTTTTATCACCGCCATGTCTTCTTTACCGTTTTGGTATTTTACTTCTGACCCTTTATGGGCTGTTATTATTCTGACTGCTGTTGATGTATTCGGTTTTGGCCCAACCATTAGAAAAACCTATATAGACCCTTATTCTGAATCGCAATTATTCTTTACTCTCTTCGTAATAAGAAATATTATTGCCAGCATAGCCTTGGAAAACTATTCGCTCACAACGCTATTATTTCCAGTTGTTATCGCTATAGCTTGTGGCATATTAATGCTGATGATTGCTTATCGAAGAATTGTGTTATTCAGTATAAAGCAATAATACAAAAAAGAGTTATCTACGGATATTAAGCTAATGCTAAATCCTGTAAATCAAGGGGCTGCCAGCTTGGTTTTTAAATACTTTTCTTTTCCGAAATCTGAATAAAGGGGATGTTACCCAATGTCGTTAAGTTAAGGTGATAACATAGGATGTGCTGA
>JAGLUC010000363.1 GCA_023134955.1 Methylococcales bacterium
AGCAAAAGGGGTGGAAAAATTATTGTCTGGTTTGACAGGCTGGGCACAGGTAAATGGTCGTGATGAATTGCCAATTCCTCAGAAGGTTGAGATAGATGTTGAATATTTGCAGCGGCAGTCTTTTGGATTTGATTTAACTATATTTATGGCTCACATTTATTAAAGTTATTAAGAGGGGGGGTGTGATGCATTAATAATGTGACTATATGGTCACAATGTTGACACGTTGTTTATTGTGTGATTATATGGCCTCATAAGAGGTGCGTATGTTATATCGTGAAAAAATAGGGTTACAGCTTAAAGCTGTACGTAAAGACAAAAAGATGTCTCAATCTGAGGCGGCTGATTGTATCGGTATTGATCGTTCTATAGTTTCTAAAATTGAGACAGGGCGGTACACGGGTTCATTAAAGATTTACGAGCGTTATTTAGCCTTAATGGGATATGTTTTAACTGTTGAAACAGAAGAACCTCAGCAAACTGATTTTGATACTTTAAGCGAGCTTTTTAAGGATGACTGAGCTTCGGTTGCCATCGTTTATTGATCAGTTATTTGTTCAATATAATCAAGGCGAACATACTATTGATTTAGGTCTTCTAACTCATGGAACGCACCATGCGTTTCAATATACTCAGAAAGCTCTTTCTATTTCATTGACAATGAAGTGTCGAGATGATGCTTATAATCATGGCGCTATTCATCCAATCTTTAGCCAAAACCTTCCTGAAGGCTTTATCCGGCGCTATATCTATGAGAAATTAGCACGATATGGAAAAGTCAATGATATGTATTTTTTGGCTCTACAAGGAGCTAATGGTATTGGAGCTTTAGATTTTGATGCAGGTATAAATTTACCTAATGTTGAGCAAATAACGTTGGCAGAAATCTTATCGTGGCAAGCGAAAGAAAAGTTATTTCCTCAGTTGTTGGAAAGGTATTACCTGAGAGGAATTTTGTCAGGCGTTCAACCTAAGGTCATGATTAATGCGGAGTGTCAGAGTCGTGTAGCTGTGCAGCAACAAGGTTTAATCGTTAAAACTTATGATGAAGAATTTCCACTGCTTACCGTAAATGAATTTGTGTGTATGGAGGCGGCTAGACGTTGTCAGCTGGCACCACCAAAAACTTACTTATCAGAGAACCTTGAAAGTTATGTTATTGAGCGCTTTGATAAAGTAGATGGACAGCGGTTAGCTTTTGAAGATTTTGCTACGTTGATGGGTAAGCAAGGTGATGAGAAATACAATTCCAGTTATGAATCATTACTGAAAGCTGTTCGCTTATATACTGGTTCAGTTATTCAGGTTGAAAAAGCGTACAAACTCATCGTCTTTAATTGTCTGATAGGGAATGGTGATGCTCACCTTAAAAACTTTGCTTTGCAATATACGCTAGGTGAAAAGGATATTGTTTTGGCACCACCTTATGATATTACTCATACTATCATCTATGACAGTATTGATAATCATATGGCATTGAGCATGAAAAAGAGTAAGACATTTCCAAATAAAAATGTTTTGATTGATTTAGGCATTGCAGCTGGCATTAATAAACCAGCTGATATTATTGATTTTATAGCGGATAATATCAGTGATTATCTTCAGCAGTCAGAAGAGATAAAGTTAATCGATGGTTTACGAGCTTCTATTGAAAGTTCATTGGCTCTTGCCAGAGCTAATAGGTCTTTAAGAGAAGATTATCGCCACTTAAAGAAAAAGAAATATAATTGAGCTGAACTGTAGAATACTCTGTTTTTAATTGTTCCATAAGTTTTGGTAGTCAATTATGTTCAATTTTTGTTTGGCTTCGCCTAAAGTAGAGACAAGGCATGTCTTGTCTCTACAGCCCCGAGTGATAATGCTGCCAGAACTTATGGGACGATGAATATGTAGTTAGAAACGGCTTATAGATTGTTTCTTCATCATTATCGTGGCTATTTTAGTCAGGTTAACGTCTAAGGGAGCTGCTTTATATTGGTCTGATCGGGTGGGTAAGAATAATGTTTTTTTTAAAATGCCCAAGTTTCGTAGTATGAAGATTGATACGCCTGCAGTAGCAACGCATTTATTAGCTGACCCTAAAAGTGTTTTAACGCCTATTGGTGATTTTTTAAGAAAAAGTAGTTTGGATGAGTTGCCACAGCTTTGGAGTATTTTAAAGGGTGATATGAGTTTTGTTGGTCC
>JAGLUC010000364.1 GCA_023134955.1 Methylococcales bacterium
CTCTCCAGCAAGAGAGGGCTTAAGATCTGTATTAGTCATTTCATGCTGAGTAGTTACTTTTTTGATAGGTAAAAACACCAAGGAATGTAGCCACACTAAACTGGATACATCAAAGCTGTAGAGCCATCAGTAGTCCATTAGTCTATCAATATTATATTGATCCCATTATATAAAAATTCCCGGGGCTAAACTAAGCTTATCGATAAGGGGAGCAGGCTAAAGCCTGCGCCCCAAAATTTAATCTATGTTCTGCGTATTACTTCACTTTTAATCGCACCCTTTCATATCCTTGTCTTTAGCTTTTGTCGAAAAAAAGCGTTGCTCTTTACCTTCTAATACTAAGCAGGTTAATAATCCAGAATCATAAGCACCTGTGTCAATACCAATACGGTTATCTCTTATTACAGGTTCATCTGTCACCGAATGCCCATGCACAATCACTTTACCATGAAACAATTTACTTTCTAAAAAGCCTTCCCGGATCCATAATAAATCCTCTCTCTTTTGACGCGATAGCCTAACCTTTGGTCTAACTCCCGCATGAGCAAAATAATACCCTCCTTTTTCATAAAAAGCCTTCATCTGCTGAAAAAATCGCACGTGACTATCTGGTATTTTCTGTTTAAATTGCTGTCTTATTTTCTTTATGACTCCAGCATGAGGAATACCAAGCACCTGAACACCATAGCTAGCTAAAGTTGATAACCCTCCAAAACCAAGCCACATTACTGTCCTAGGGCAATTGGGAGAAAATAAGAACTCTAGCAATATCTGCTCGTGATTACCCATTAGAAAAACAGATTGAAATAATGGAAGTGGGTTGGATAACAGATAATCAATTACTTCTTTAGACTGTGCACCACGATCAATATAGTCACCCATATAAACTACCGTTACCGGATGTAAATAATCCTGTGAATCTTTTAGAATAATCGTGTGTATTTCTTGCAATAAATCATATCGTCCATGAATATCTCCAATACAATACAGTCTCTGCCCTTCTGGTAATTCAGGCTTTTGAGTTTTTATCTGCGCTTCGCGGCGAGAAAATAATCGTGTAATTAAATTTTTCAATATATGTCTTCTGCCATTTAACTATTTTGATAGTTTGCCATAAATAGTTAAGCAACAACTAATTCAAATTCCTTTTATCCATTTGATCAAATTTTAGACAAAAAAATGCCCCGACTAATAATTAAATTAAGTCGAGGCATTCTTTAAGCAAATTACAAAAGTATTATTTTATACTTTGTTTGCAGCAAATGGATGCTCTGCAGAACCTTTTGCTTTAACAACTTCAGCTGCTGTTGGTGTTCCAGCTACAGCATTTTTGATAGATGCTTTAACAGCATCGTAGTTGTTTTTCTCAATTGCTGTGTCATCTTCTGCCATCCAGTGAATGAAAACACCTACAGAGATGAATAGATCATCAGCTTCGTCAGCTGGAATAGTTCCATCTTCAACACAGTCAGCAACAGCCATTGCAACACCACGTTGTGCTGGTCCAAACATTTGAACGGCTTGTTTAGAACCTTTAATTGTTACTTTGTTGAACATAACAGTTGCAGGCTTAACCATAAGGTTAGGTGCAACAACAGCTAAAAGACTAGAAAAACCATCTTTGTTGTTTGTTAAACAGTTTGCGAAAGCAGATTCTGCAGCTGAACCACGAGGGCCCATCATTAAATCGATATGGGCAACTTCGTTTCCGTCGCCATTTAAAGATTCACCTACTAGTAATTTGTTGATTTTAGCCATTGAGCTTGATCCTATTAATAAAAATAATGAGTTAAAGTGACACTGATTATGTCGCTAGAGAAAAATTTACCACTCCTTATCTGCATTAGCTAGTCCACCTAACAGCAAATGCTTCCATTAAACTTATCAATACCGTCGCCACCGTCAGGTCGGCCGTAGTGCCAGGGTTAATAGCTTTAGCCTTAAACTGCCTATCAACATCATGTAGCATAGGTAATAATTGTTTTGGGCTTGTGGTATTTAACAAGGCATCGTCGACTGTAGTTATTTGCTTAAGTACCCATCCTGAATACTTATTGCCATATTTCCGTTCAATATGACTATCAGGAAAACGCCTTAAAAGCCCTGTAAATACAGAGACTGTAGCCCATGCCTGATCACCAAACTTAACGAGAGCCGCATTATACCTTAAAACAGAGAAATTGAAAATATCTTTGTAATTTGTCATAAATTGCATGGCAATTCTATCTCTATCCGCAGCTAATACCATAGCTTGAGTCAATGTTACTTCTGCTTTCTGACTAACATCTTGATTTTCTGTTTCACCCAGACCACCAGGAGCTGCCAGACTTATTGCTTTAAACACCCAATCAGCATCTTCCACAGAAGTATTGTCTAATACATATTTTAAAGCATCTTCTAAAGACTGCTGTTGTTTTTGTTGATACGCCGCTTCAAATATTGGTGCACATAACAAAAGAATACCAAGATTTGTATTACACCCTACAGCCTCTCTGGTTTCCTTGACTGCAAAATAGATTTTTTCACCTAAGGAATAATCAGGGTTGGTTATTGCTTTAGCACTAACCTCTGAACTAATTATAAAGTCATCAACTGTCATATCATGCCCAGCATTATAAATACTGACATTTCCCGGCTTAAATGCTTGCACATCGCACTCACAAGCTTTTTTATACATTTGCATCATTTGAGCTTGAGTAATCATGAGGCAATACCCTTTAAACTTTTATTTAAGGAACCTCTGATTAACTCAGGGGCGAAATAGTTTGTATCTAAAATATTCAAATTCAAGGCGTAAACCGTAGATAATAGCAGGCTATTATTAAGATTTACAAAGCTTCCGCTCCTGCTCACGCCCCTTACCTACATCCATATAGGCAACGCAGAAATTGGACATTTCAGATGCAAAATATGAGTTCATAACTTAATCAGAGATTCCTTATGCAACGACCTATTAAGTCATCAGCTAATAATTCAGCCACATTCAAATGACAAACATTTTCCAGACCCTTCCATGCAGGAATACTATTAATCTCAATGACACTATATTGGCCGTTTTTATCCTTAATAACATCAACCCCTGCATAATCCATAGACAGGGCTTGCGTTGCTTTTATTGCTATTTCAGATAATAACGGAGTTAATTTGATAGTTTCACACTTTGCTCCACGCGCCACATTATTTAACCATGATGTACCTCGCCGCCGCATTGCTGCAACAGCTATACCAGAGATAACAAACACACGAATATCAGAATAACCTTTACCCTCACAATCGACAAAACGCTGTAAATAATAAATACCATTACTACTGGTTAACCAGAATAAATCGGTCATTTTTTCCAGTCGTCTGACACCTTCACCTTGAGAACCAAATAAAGGCTTGCTGATTAACTGATAACCTTTTTTTAATTGTTGTTCTGCAATGGCTAATGCTTCTCCTCTATCTCTAAGCACCCAGGTTAATGGCGTATTAATCCCCGCATTTTTTAACAAAAAACTGGTCATGCCTTTGTCGACACTTTTTTCTACTGCATGACCATCATTGTAAACAGGAATAGCCATTACTTTTAGGGCATGTAAAATATCCAGATAAAAAACAACTTCTTGCAAAGAGCCACCAGGAACGCCCCTGACAAACACAGCATCAGGCAGTGATAATTCAAAACCGGGAATATGAATAGGCAAAGCTGATGAGCTTAAATTTATTTTACATTCCGTTAAAGAAACATATTCACAGGTATATCCGTAGCGAGAAAAAGCAAGGCGTAATTGCTTGCCATGCCAACCTGGATCATCGGTAAAAATTGCTATTCGACCCAAAAACCAACCTCAAACATTAACAACCGTGCAACTTAACAAAAAGAATTTCTTATAACCCAAACGATTGATCTAACAAGGCATTATCGAGCTTTCCTGCTCTATAACTATTACCTGTCTCAACATTGCTGACAATCACACTGGCTGGACTGAATAACATGCCATCAATTTTAAAGAAATCGTAATTACAGGCTTTAAAAATCTCGGCAAAAGGTTTGCCATAATCTTTTGATGTTGAACTAGGTAATGCGGTGGCTAATTTTTCAGCCTCTTCATCAGAACCTTTTACATAGAGCTGTACTTGGCCTGCGAATAAAATAGCATCATTAGTACGTCCCATTGCTTTTACAAAATCTGGATGCGGAGGACAAATTGGCGCACTACCACTACCGTCCACAATATTTTCTAGCGGAAAGTGCAATTCATGAGCCTTGTGCATGGCAACTTCTAGCACTCTACCAACCACCTGAACACAACCTGCCAAACTACTGGTTGGTGTAACAATAATGGTTAGTTTATCAGCAGAAACAGCACATGCTTTAGCAACTTTATCTACAATTTCAATCGGTGGAATTTTGTCATTTTCTATCACTAATGCCACTGAATCAGCACTATCCTGATAATCTAATTCTTGATACAACGCTTCTACAGGTATAGTTTTACCGTCTTTTTCTTTGTTAGCCATAGCTCGCGCAGGGCCAGAACCTAAGGCATAATATTTCTCATGTGACAAACTCCAGCCAGCATACTGACTTCCCAAACAGGCTAGCACAGGGTTACTGGCATGAACATTAACAGTCAGCGGCCAATTATCTGTATAAGCACTTTGAGAGATAGAAACAGTCCCCATGCCGCCCATACATATTTCTGTAATAATACGCCCTGCTTCTAACCCACCTGGCACATCAATACCCGCATCAATAACAGTGCAACCATTATCTAATTTACTGATACCCAATCGCAATTTATCGGCATTATCAACTAATTCCTGCACTAAAGGCTGAGTGAGTTTATTGACACTTGCTGAGTATTGCATTTGAGTACCTATAGTAGAAGTTGTTTAATTTCTTGCTGCCTTAATAGCAACAAATCTTTAATCTGTTGTTCATTTTTATCGCGAGCAATGATACTGCATATTGGCATCCCTGTGTGAATAATTGACCCCATTTTTGGAATATCGACACACCAGCAAGGCCATTTGGTTTTTGAGTTAATTTCAACAGTCATTTCTGCAAATACAATTTGGTAGGCTTGATAGATTTTTATCGGCAACATATTATCTAGACCGCTATCTAAATTATCAGCTATAAAACAATTAATATGACTAGACAATAAACTATCATCATAAAGTTGCATACTTGCCGATGGTCTGGCATTAATTTCAAGCGCATAATATTGTTTATCCTTAACCATAAAATCTAATGAATTAAGGCCTTTTAAAGCAAATTTAAAAACTATTTTTTTCAGCCATTGATTCACAATCTGTTGAATTTCATTATCAACTTCTGGCTGACTGATCACACCTGAAAAAACAAAAGGATAATCAGCAATAGGTGTAACCAGTTGTTGCTGAAAGCCAATTATTTTATATTGCTGACTATTAGCAATAAACAAAACTGACATGGGAATACCCACAATATACTTTTGCCAATAATGTGAATGACTGTCGTCTTGATCCAAGGTATCCCATTGTTTTATAGCTAAACCACCTTCCCCGGCCTTAGGTTTTAATAACCAGTTTTTTGAGTCTATCGGCTGTTTAAAAACTGTTTGAGGATAAGGTATTTTTAGCTTATTTAATTCTGAGAAAAAATATGCCTTATTTTGGACAGCAGAAAAAACGGCCAAATCATTACCCAAGGCAATTAAATGCTGATGTAAAAATTCAAAGGTATTTCTATGGCTATCAAGTCCACTACCGTAAATGAAATGAGTGATTGTATGCTGATTAGCTAAAGCCAAAAATGCTGGCTTGACGTAATTTAAAGCAAGGCTATCAACTTTAATCAAATCCAGAGCTAATAACTGGGTATCATCATCAGAAAAACAGTCAATACACAAAGCTTGATAGCCAATATCATTGGCAGACTGCGCCAACATACGGGCGGAATTGGCAATAATCAGGATGTTTTTTATTTTGCCCGGCATAATTGGTGCAAAGATCTCATGTTAATACTCCATCAACATTATATTGATGGATATGTAGAGCGGACTTTAGTCCGCAATTTTTCAACGTATCAGATTTTATATTGTCTGTAGCGGACTGAAGTCCGCTCTACAAGCATCTAAAAATTTCAAGACTAGCACCCAGTCATAATTAATTTAACATTTTTACTGGTCTTTTTTCTTATCTTCTGCGTTGCATAAATTGTTACGTAGCTCGCTATGCGATAATTTATGCGCCTCGGTAATTGCTCCTGCATTACTCCACCTACACACATCCATGTGTTAGTTGAATATAAAAAAATCCTGTGTGAAAATTTAGTTAAATTAATTATATCCGGGTACTTAACATGACATAGAGTACTAGATTCATAAATCCTCAGATAAAAAAACATCGCCACCACTATTTCTCGCACTGGTCGCCACAAAACTAAGATGGCTTAAATGAGAAAAATTTTGCTGCATTTGAAGTATCAATAAATCGGCTTTTTCTGCACTATCAACCAGACAAAACCCCGTAGGCCCCCAAGATGTTTGACCAATGGCTACAGCACCTTGTTGTTCAAGCCACCGCATCACTTCTGCGACTTCTATACTAGTGAAAACCCCACCTTGTACCGATGAAAAATGCTCGCCTACTGAGTTTTGTAACTGGGTAATGACATCGCCAAATTTTTCAATATCCTGCTCTGCAACCGCAGGAAGCCCTTGCATCATTAATAAATAACAAAGTCTGGCTGCTTCTTTATCTGGGAATGGGGGTAATTCTTTAAAAGCATTAATTTCCTGCTCACCATGAAAGCCTTGCCCTCGCTGGTCAAAAACCAAAATAAAACGCCATTTTTCAGGAATATCCATATGAGAGATAACTGGTGGCGTAATGGTTTTCTCTCCTCTACCGCCATCAACAACCAAACCACCCTGTTCAAAAACACCAATACCAATGCCAGAACGCATACCGCGGTCTGTCAATTGAGCAATTTCTCTTGTACTTAAGCCAAGCTGATAAAAACCATTAAGTGCTGAACCAATCGCTAAAGCCATTTGTGTACCCGATCCCAAACCGACATGCTCTGGTATAGCTGATTCAATATTTATCTGGATTTTATTTGACACTTTAAGCTGTTCGCATAATATTCGCGTACACTTTTCAGCTCTTGCAGAAGACGGACCTTTTGCCAGCAATTTATCAGCAATGCTAATTGAAAGTCGAGTTGAAATTTCATTGAGAGCCACACCAATACTACCGAATTTACGCCCCAGCGAACCACTTAGATCTATAAACCCCATATGTAAGCGAGCTGGAGCAATAACTGAGATTTTTTTATGCTTAATTTTCAAAGTAATATCAAATAGCTTTTAAAAACGGATGGATTATACAGGATGAGAAAATAGCTGATGAATAATTTGTATCACCTCGTCAAGATCATTAAAAAAATAATCTGCCCTATCAATAGCTTTTAAATCCGCTGGATAAACAGAAGGAATATAGCCAATTTTTGCACCTGTTTTAGATGCCGATTCTATCCCAGTTGCCGAATCTTCTAATATCAGACATTTAGAAATTGAGAGTTTTAACATTTGTGCTGCTAACAAAAAAATATCTGGCGCAGGTTTTCCCTGTTGCACATGATCACGGGTGACAATTATTTTAAAAACTGTCTGAAGATTTGCCAACTCTAAACATTCTAAAGCATTGGCTTCCCCACTATTAGTTGCCAAAACAAAGGGAATGCTTTTTTCTTCGAGTACAGCCAGTAAATTTAAAAAACCCTTTTTGACAGCTATACCCTGCTCATTAACCTGCTCACGCCAACATTTACCACTTAATTCAAAAAAATATTTTAAATTAAAATCAACACCACAAAGGTCAATCAATCGGTGCTCCACATCCTGGTAATGCAGACCTGACAGTGATAGGCAGAATTCATCAGAAAATTCATGCCCCATTAAAGTAGCTGTTTTTTTCCAGGCATTACAGTATGTTGCTTCCGTATCAAGCACCAAGCCATCCATGTCAAAAATAACAGCTTTTAAAATACTGTGTTTAGTTATTGACCTCATATAAACTATGTAACCACCTTGATATATTCACCAATCGCTTCACGACTTGATCCAACCACTACTCGCTGCACACCATCACTTGATTGTTCTAGCTGCCCAGATACTTCAACCCATTCTCCAGTTTGTGCTTGTCCCGTATAAGTTGCCGTATAACAAACAATTGAGTGAATACTTTGATGATCAATTAAAAATTGTGCAGGATAATCAAACCCCGATGTATCGTCACTCACTTGTGCTTTAAAGACAACAGACTTTATTTTTTTATATTGGGTAAGTGCAGAGCTTTGAGGGTTTTCTATAACAAAGCTAAGATCAAATTTTCGCTGATTAATTAAAGCCTTATTAAATTTTCGTTTTTCATGCCATATATATTCGCTATAACTCAATTCACAGGCTCGACGGTCATATGAATCCAACCAAGCATCATCGCTTAATGCTGAGCACTTGCCTTGATTAATTAATTGTTGGGCAATTTTTCTTGCCTGATTAAATTTCTCTCGTGTATAAAAAACCAGATCAATATCTGATCTCTGATTTTGTGCTGCAATTAAAATTGACCCCGTTACTCCTATCTCATCAGGATTAAAGCCTTCACTTTTAAACAAATGACAGAGTTTGACTAAATCAGCCTCAACATTATCCAGCTCTTCAACCTCCATTAACTGTTTTAATCTAGTCTTGGGCTGATGATATTTTGATATTTGCTGTATTTCTACGGCATGAAGATGAACTTGTTTAATGGGGGAATAATATAAATATTGCGGGTAA
>JAGLUC010000365.1 GCA_023134955.1 Methylococcales bacterium
GATTATTAGCATTGCTGTTCCTGAATATATACGAACTGTTAGGGAAACGATTCGCTATGTACTTAAACGTAGCGGCTATCAATTAAGCGAGCCGAAGCAATATCAAAATGAATTAGTTGAGTTATTTGCTAAACAATTGCCAGAGGTGCATCGATATATTGGTCCTATGACATTAGAGGATGCCTTGACCATACTGACAACTCCAGAATTTTTTCTGGTAGAAGACCCTGTACATAGACTGATTAGTTACCAACTGGATGATAACTATTCAAAGGAGACCTTATAATGAATACTCAGTCTTCAAATGAGAAAACAACGGGTTCAGGTAACTCATCCACTGAAAATAAAGACATTAAACCGCTTCCAAATGGATTTAAGCAAGCAGGAATAGGGCTTGTTGTTCTTATACTTATTGTACTTGTCTACTTAATCACCTCAAATCGTTCAGATGAAAACAGCCCACAAGTCCCGCTGTTAGATGATAAACAATCGCAGGAGTCTTTTACTGAACAGTTGGAGAACAAAACTGACTCAACACCTGAGAGTCTTTTGCCTGTGCATTCTGATATAGCCCTACATCAGGAAATCCAACCCGAAAATGCATTTGTTGATAATAGCCTAAAGTCAGATTTTTTGGCTGAGAAGCCAGAGAAAATAGACAGTCAGTTAGCAGAGCTACAGAAATTGTTGAATAATTTAATCGCTGACAACAAAGCAGACCAAGCGCATCAAGATGAATTAATCAGTCTTCTTCAAGCACAGCTAACAGCGCAGGAATTAAAAATTGAGCAGTTGAAGCAAAATCAATCTACTGCCAAAGCAATTAAAACCAAAAAACGGAATAAAAAAAGAACTAAAACTAGAAAAAATAAAATAACGGTTCCTTTTACTCTGGTCAGTATAGATCAGTGGGGTTCTGATTACTTCGCCATTGTGCGTAGTGATAATTTGATTTATGAACTCACCATAGACAGAGCCTTATTAGGGTGGCGAGTGGTGTCCATTAACTTTAGAAGAGGAAAAGTGATCTTAACTAATGAAAAAGGCATTTATAAAGAATTGTTATTACAGTCTTAGCTCACAAGGAAGTCACATGAAGTTACTCCATTATTCTTTAATTGCTTTTCTGCTAATTAGCCCCATCCCCAGTTATGCAAACACATTAAAACAACAGCTACTTAAACATACATCATCTAATAATTTAGCCGTTAAAAAAGATGAAAGTAGCCGAAAACTTTGGTTATTATCAACTCAGGAATGGACAAGGTATAAATCCCTATTAAATGGTATCCGTGGCAGTATTAGTCCTGCTACTATTTCCCCCATTGAAGTCCTGGGTGTCCATGCCAGAACGGATCAGGAACGCAGAAAATACGCTGAGCTTTGGGCAATGATGATGCGTGAAGATGTAGAGAGAACTATCGCCTTCCAGCGAGCATATGATGAAGCGAATATAAAACTTTTTCCTAATGAGTCGTTATTCAACTCCGATGCTTTAGCGTTAAATCAACCCAAAGTATTTGAGACGGGTGATAGAGTTCTGATCTTTATTAAAATGAAGAATTGCTCAGAATGCGTTCAAATGATTCAAAGGTTATTGCTTGAGGAGAAGGTAAAAAAACTAACCTTGGATATTTATTTTATTGATACCAATAGCAAACAAGATAATACGGCAATCAGGCAATGGGCTGAGAAACACAAT
Organism: Methylococcales bacterium; assembly: GCA_023134955.1. Classification (GTDB taxonomy): domain Bacteria; phylum Pseudomonadota; class Gammaproteobacteria; order Methylococcales; family Methylomonadaceae; genus QPIN01. The sequence goes on from JAGLUC010000365.1 coordinate 1,703, forward strand.
ATTGATAAAAGTCGTTTAAAATCGGGCAAGGTCACACTTAATCATGACAATGGAAACCTGTATAAAATCACTAAACAACTGATTAACAAAGTCCCTTTAGTTTATACACTCAATAAAAAGACCATTACACAAATTCAATACTAACTTGCAGCTATTGAAAATGGCTTGTAAGGTTCATTGCAGTATGTTTTGTGTGGTTTATATTCTGTTACTGTTTTGGACAGAAACCACTTATGCAGACAATATCCCCTTCATTTACCAAAAAATAGCCTACGAAAACCATATACCCCCAGCTATCTTATACGGCATTGCTCTGACAGAAAGCGGAAAAACACTGCGAACTAACAAATACAGACCCTGGCCATGGACACTGAATGTTGCAGGTGTTCCAAGAAGATATTCAAGCAGAAAAGCAGCATGGAAAGGATTGCTGCTTTATCTACAACAAGGGATTAAGTCGATTGATATTGGCATTATGCAGGTTAACTGGAAATATCATCATAAAAAACTGGGTACTCCCTGGCAAGCATTGGAACCCGTCAATAATACCCAAACTGGTACCAGAATATTGAGTGCTGAATATAAAAAAACGGGGCTCTGGAAAACAGCTATCGGGCGTTACCATTCCCCTGGACAAAAGCCAGCACAACAAGAACGGGCAGAAAATTATAGCAGGCGTGTTTTAAATCAACTAAAAAGGATTGGTAAAACGAACGCCTTTTAACTCTCTTCCAGACTGAAAATCTTCGGAATAAAGTTCGCTCACTCCATTTTCACAAGCGACTGACCAAAGCATCGCATCCCAAAAAGACAATGTGTGTTCATCCACTGCTTTTAAGGCATATTCCACAGTACGGGTAGTCGGTAAAATGGTTGGAAAAAGTAACTGCCAGTCTTTGATTTGAGCCTCTGCCTGGGCGTGTGTCACTTTACCTTTTCGCGTCGCAGCGGCATAAAATTCTGATAAAGATTGCAATGTCAGTACACAATCGTAATTTATTGCACAGTGCTCAATCAGTGAAATGGAAGTTAGTTGTTTTTCCCCTGCATCTATATCTATGGCATAAATCAAAATATTGGTATCCAGAGAAACGCGTTTATCGCTCATGCAATTCATCCCTGTTTACACCTTTTGCACCTAAATGATAACCCTTTTGTTTTAAGTTCAATATACGTTGTAAAGCTTCATATTGGATGGAACTGAGTTCTTTTTTTTTAGTGATTGAAACCAGTTTTGCAACCGCCTTTCCTCGTTTGGTAATGACTATTTCATCCCCTTCATGGAGTGAAGAAATAAATTTAGACAGGTTCTGATTAAATTCACGTAGATTTATGGTTTGTTGCATATTGATTGCTCAAAAAGGTGTGTGGGACGTTCTACAAATTTCATCTAATTCTAGTTGAAATGACTATTATTGACAATAGAAGATAGTTAAACCTCTTAGCATTTCATTTTGGGTTTATCCTATTTTCCTTCCAATACTCATGAACAATAGCACTCACTATTCACAGGAGTTTATGTTTATGAAACCAATAACGATACTTTCTTTGTCACTTTTAATCAGTCCCATGGTGATAGCAGAACCTGTCGTAATATACGATAGTGGATATACTCAACCCTTGGTACATCCTCCATCTAATCAGCAATTACGGGCTACATCCAGTAAAAATCATCATGTTAACTTACCAAGAGTGCCTGTAGTAACTCCCACAATGTCACCAGGCAAGGTTTTCTCACGGCCTATCCATCATCCCTATCTGTCGAATCCAATCTTTATTGTTGGTTATGACATGATTTCCCTAAGCTGGTTACAGGAACATAAAGAAAAATTGAAACAGAACCATGCTATAGGGATTGCAGTCAACGTACAAACTGAGCAACAAGTCAAACAATTGCAACAGGCCGCTGGAGGGTTAGAAATAACGCCAGTACCTGGGACTAAAGTTGCCAAACAATTAACTCTTGAACATTACCCTGTTTTAATCTCTAGCACTCTAATTGAGCAATGAATAATAATTATCCTGTTGAAGCGTTGTTGCGACCACCGATAGAGCTGTGGTCAGTGTTATGTGCTTATGGCACGGCAATTATTGCGGTCATGGCTCCTTGGTCATTGATGATGACCCCAGCTGTAGGCTATGGCACAGCAGCAATGCTATTTTTGTTCGGCAGTATCAGAGGCAAAGATGCATTTTATGTTCTGCGTTATCAGCGAAACATGAGGAAGTTACCTGAATATTCACTGACACCGGATCAATTACCTGTTAGTTATCGCCGTTTATTTTTAGGACGCGGGTTCTTGTGGCAACAAAAGCATACGCAACGATTACGAGATACGCTAAGTCCAAAAGTTAGATGTTATATTGACCAATCTCGTTGGTATAAGTTAGCAAGGCAGTTAGAAAATCGCTGGGAACATGTTCCATTACTAAATGGGTTTGTAAGTTTGCTGGGTAAAAATGTCTGGTGGAATCCTGTCAGACCGTTACCTCCTGTAGGTGGAAAACCTCAAATTCATGCAGTGGAAATGCAAGAGCAGAATGTAACCATGGATTTGGGTGAACGCGTAGGTCATACTCTGGTTCTTGGAACTACACGCGTAGGTAAGTCGCGCTTTGCAGAAATACTGATTAGTCAGGATATTGCTCGTGGCGATACCGTTATTGTGTTTGATCCCAAAGGGGATGCAGCACTGATGAAGCGGGTGATTGCAGAAGCCAGACGCGCAGGGCGCAGTGATGAACTCTATGTATTTCACTTAGGGTTTCCTGATATTTCATGCCGATATAATGCAATTGGCAATTTCTCCAGAATTACAGAAATTGCCTCCCGATTAACTAATGCTTTATCTAGTGAGGGTAATTCAGCAGCCTTTAGAGAGTTTGCCTGGCGTTTCACTAATATGATTTCGGTCGCCTTGGTAAAAATGGGAAAACGCCCTGATTATCGCCAGATTACTCGTTATATCACTAATATTGAGCCATTACTCACAGAGTATTATCGACAATGGTTACCCAGTGTCGCACCTGAAGACTGGGAAAAGCAGGTACAAACGATGGCTGGAAATATCAATGAAAGAGATTTACCTTTTTCGCAAAAAGGTCGTTCTCATGAGGTGTTGGCATTGGTACGTTACGCTAAAGAAAATGAATTTTATGATCCAGTAGCCGATGGTTTACGCTCAGCCTTTGAATACGATAAAACCTATTTTGACAAAATAGTCGGCTCATTATTACCGCTGATGGAAAAATTGATCTCGGAAAAAATCGCGGCTTTGATTTCACCCGACTATACGGACATAGACGATCTACGCCCGATTATAGACTGGCGGCAAATCATTCGTCGTAAAGGTATTGTCTATATTGGACTGGATGCTTTATCCGATATGGCGGTAGCATCGGCAGTCGGTAACTCCATGTTTGCAGATTTAGTTTCTGTTTCTGGTGAAATTTATAAACATGGAACCGATCATGGAATGCCAGAAGAGGAAAAAACTCAAGAGATGCCAACTATTTCTCTTCATGCGGATGAATTTAATGAATTGATTGGGGATGAATTTATTCCCTTATTAAATAAGTCAGGCGGCTCTGGTTTTCAAGTAACTGCCTACACCCAAACTTGGTCGGATGTAGAGGCTAGAATTGGTGATAAAGCAAAAGCAGGTCAAGTGGCCGGAAATTTTAATACGCTCATTATGATGCGAGTGAAAGAACTTGCCACAGCAGAAATGCTTACCAACCAGATTGATAGCTGTGAAGTTACAACCATTATGGAAGTATCGGGTGTTAATGATTCAGCAGATCCCAGTTCATCAGTTGATTTCACATCAAAAAACGAAGATCGTATTTCAGTGACAGAAATGCCTTATATTTCACCTGCAACCATCATGGCCTTACCTAAAGGTCAGGCATTTGCATTATTAGAAGGCGGTAATCTCTGGAAAATTAGAATGCCAATGCCTGTTGAAGCAGGTGATGATTTGATCCCTAAAAATATGCAGGAAATATCAGATGAAATGAAACGGCGATATTTATCCAACGATCACTGGTGGGCTGATTGATTTATGGCAATCAATACACAACGCACATCGTCTGCTCAGCAAACCACAGAGCACGGGTTTATCGCAGCAACATTCATTCGGTTGATGCAGATTTTTGTTTTTCTGGTTCTGACATTGCTATTTTCTATCATGATTGAATGGATAGGAATGGCCACAAATTTTTGGGATGAGCCGGGGTTACAGCACAGTGAAAACATGCTGATTCAGGAATTAACTTACCTGAATAATGATTTTAAACGCAGTGCTATCGTACAAAAACCCGCTAAATTTGCAGGAAATTTTGCAATTAATTTTTACGAGTTAACCTTTAAAAAAACAGGAATACAATCTGCAGTGAGATGGCTAGCAAAACCTACTCAAGCCACTAAAACAAAAAGTGCCAAGTTTAGACGTAGAATTCATGCTTATTACCTACTGGTAGAGCACTATATTTTAGCCTCAATGTTGGTCACTAAAATATTTGCAGTTCGACTCGCGGTACTTTTATTAGCCTTTCCAGCCTTTATCTTACTGGCACTGGTTGGATTAGTTGATGGACTGGTACAGCGTGACATTAGACGTTGGTCTGGCGGTCGGGAAAGCTCATTTGTCTATCACTGGGCGAAGAAAAGTTTGTACCCTTTTTTAATCCTACCCTGGATTATTTACCTGGCAATGCCAGAAAGTATCCATCCCAATTTAATTGTCTTGCCCTTTGCTGTGTGTTTCTCAATTTCCGTTACTATTATGGCGGCTACTTTTAAAAAATATATTTGAGACAACGTAACTCGTGTAGTGAATTGTAAGCAGAAACATTATCATTTTTTCATACTCAACCCTGGTATATCTGCAATCACAATAAACTTAGTCCTTTCCATGCAAACCCCAGTCAATATCTTCACGAATAAAATCTTCGCGTGATGTTGGCTGGTGTGATTCTATATAACGTCGTATAGACTCAACAATTAATGAATCCATATTATTAACCCAGCCTTGTGTAACCATGCTTTGTGCCTGTTGCCAAAGTTGATCAGGGATATGGATTTCAAAGTGTTTAGACATGGTATTAGGGAAAGAGGGAGAAAATTTAATTAATCTGAGATTAGCTGATAAGGAATTTCTTTTTTAATAAAAATTGAAAAAAACCATATTTTTCTAGTTCTTCTTTTCTGTTTTTGTCTGGGTTGTTGACTTGGGCTGGGCATAGGGTTGGGTCTGAAATGAATAACTCTGTTAGCGAAATGCGTGGCGGAGCAAAGGAAGCTGGTGCAAAAGGAGGAAATGCTGTAGGTAGTTCAGCCAAAGGTAGTGCAAAAAAAGTATTAAAATAAGAAACCCAGCAAGGGTGTACTTGCCATGCTAGAAAAACTAATTATCATCGCTATGATGGTACTGTCCGCCAGCATTATAGCCATGATCCCATTTTCCGGTGGTGTAGTTGTAAAAATCTCCACCTTTTAAATGCCCCTTATCCTCTTCGACATCATCAGACTCATCTAATAACCAGAAATAGAATATCACTAGAAACCCAAGAGCAGTGGCAATAGACGTAATTATCGTAATAAAAAAAGGCGTAAATACGGTTGCTAATAGAGTAACGACCAAGCCTAGGAATGCTTTCACCCAATGAAACTCAAGCCATTTTTTAAATATTTCCATCATTTCTCTCCCGCTGTGTTTTTATGTTGATTCAGTCATCTCATTTTTAAACTATTCTGAACTAGAACGATACACATTTTCAAAAATATGTGTAAATCAGGTTTTACCACCCACACTTTATGAACTTTCTTTTTTTCGCTCAACTCCCCCGTTTACCCCAAAGTAAAACTCCCAGCATGATTTCTTTTTTTTGGTACAAAAAAATCAATCATTTAAAGGTTTTGGCATTGCAACACTAAACAGGCTGCTTAATAGTTTAGGCGACAACTAGCTAGAAAAACACCGATAAAGGTTAGTTGTTATTTCCGTTGAAACTTCATTTAATAAAGAAGCACAGTATGCTAGTTTTCCAGCATCTGAATGGTGTAAATTCCAAGGGTATTTCTATTGTAATAAACGGTTTTTACGAATCATTGAATTTTAGTGACTATCCTATGTGTTAGTCTGTACAATCATGAAAATTAAATTGACTTAAACTAACACAGAATATGGACAGTTTGCTCAAGCCCTTTACCCCTAAAAAAGCCGCTTTTGGCCGCCACGAAACCTTTGCACTCCGGTATGGATGGCTAACCAAAGGTTTCATGGCTTTACAAGCTGACCCTCATGTTTTTAACTCCGATGTTGCGACACACACATTGGGCGTTGGTAAAAACATGGTCAATGCTATTCGCTATTGGCTCAGAGCCACCCAAATGATTGAAGCAACAGAAGATGGCTGGCAGGCAACAGAGCTAGGGCGGTCTGTTTTTGCCGAAGATGGCTGGGATCCATATTTAGAAGATGAAGCAACTCTTTGGTTATTACATTGGATGGTAGCCACGAATTCAGAGTTAGCAACCGCATGGTACTGGTTCTTTAATCGCTTCCATAAAATTGAATTTACTAACGATGAAGCAGGTAATGATTTAGCACGGTTTGTGCAGGAAAATTTAACGGGTAAACATTCAGAAAGAACCGTTAGAAATGATATTAATGTCCTTTTAAAAATGTATAGCCAAGGCCGGCATGGGGTAAAAGTAGAAATAGAAGATATTTTAGATGCTCCCCTAGGTTCATTAAAGCTGATCACCACAAGTCAGCATACGCACCATTTTCAATGCAGAAATACCGCCCAAGATAACTTACCTATTGCCATTGTCGCCTTTGCGGTGAATGAAATATTCAACCAACGTAAACTCGCTATCTTACCCATATCAGAGTTGATGTACGGTGAAAAGTTAGGTATTGCAGTAGGGAGCGTATTCAAATTAACAGAAGGGGAATTGCTAGCTAAGTTAGAGAAAGTCGTGGTGCAATACCCAGATATTTTTAATATCAATGAAACCGCAGGTATTGATCAACTATACCGCCAGAAAGAAAATAAACGTTCCGTTTCTTTTTTACAGGATTATTTTGAAGATAAGGATAGAGCAACATTATGATGGAACAGATTGTACACGTTGATACGCACTACACACGTTCAATTAACCTAGAAAGAGATATTGATTCAAGTAAAATTCTTAATGCCTATATTCCTACCTCTAAGGCAATACAGGTCTTAGAAAAAATCACACAAACATTTACACAAAAAAATACCCCTCGTGCTTGGTCATTAGTTGGGCCGTATGGTTCAGGGAAATCAAGTTTTGCTATTTTCTTAGCGCATTTACTTGAAGATCAAAGCCTTGAAACCAGCCTGATTGCAGAACGATTAATCACCCAGCATCAGCCTGAACTAGCAAGAAAAATAACTGCACACGCTGGTGAAAGTAATGCTTACTGTACGGTACTATTAACAGGAAGCTCAGAATCATTGAGTCAACGGTTTTTACAAGTTGTTTACCTAACTGCCCAAGAATATTGGCTAGAAAAGCAAGGCCGAAAACCTAAAATAATTGATGAATTAGCAGATGCAGTCAGTCTAGGTGCAACCGTTAGTGAAATTATAAATCTACTTGATAAACTACAAAAATCCATACACCAAGTACAAGGAAAAGGGCTGTTAATTGTTATCGATGAGCTAGGGAAATTCTTAGAATATGAAGCACGGCATCAAGGTGCTAATGATATATTTCTACTACAAGCCCTTGCTGAATTTGCTTACAAAGGAAAAGAAGCTAATGTATTATTAGTTGTCCTCATGCATCAAGCGTTTGATCAGTATGCACAAGGTATGGGAGAAGCACAGCGCAATGAATGGACAAAAGTACAAGGGCGGTTTGAAAGCATTCCATTCTTAGAATCAGCGGAGCAAACATTAAGAGTCGTAGCTGCCGCTTTTAAGCCCGCATTCAATAAACAACAAAAAAGCCTTATATCGGGGCAAGTATCAGAGATAACAACGGCTTTAATTCAGCAGCAGGCGCTTCCTAGCGCAATGACACAATCCCTTGCTAAAGATATATTTACACGTTGCTACCCCTTACACCCTGTCGCCGCTATCCTGCTACCTGTTCTCTGCCAAAAAATTGCCCAAAATGAACGAACCCTGTTTAGTTATCTTGGCAGCCAAGAGCATTATGGATTTCACGATGGCTTGAAGCGATTAGATAAAGTAGGTAACTGGGTATTGGTTTGGGAAGTTTTTGAATATTTTATTTTAAATCAAAGTATTATGACTTCAGACCACACAACGCACCGCCGTTGGATTGAAGTTTTAAATGCAATTGAACGCTTAGGTGATGCACCCGAATCAGAAATACAATTATTAAAAACCATTGGCCTACTCAATATCATTGGGAAACAGGGTGGATTAAAAGCAAGCCAAGCTATATTGGCAGAATGTTTTCCTGATAAACAACAAGTAGAGTCGGATCTAGCGCAATTAAAAGCAAAATCCATTATTAACTACCGAAAATTCAGCAATGAGTTTCGTATCTGGGAGGGCAGTGATTTTGACTTACAAGCTTGCTTACGCCAAACCATTCAAGAATTAGGACAGTTTGATTTAGCAGAAACACTCAATAACCGAAAAACACTATTACCTATTGTTGCTCGACGATACTCAATAAAAAATGCAACCCTACGTTATTTTCAGCCTTTTTACACCTCGGTCAATACACTTAATACGCAAGAGAAATCAGACATACAGCCGCATATTGCATTCTTCCTAGCTGATACAGAAGATGAAATTGAACGCTTTCAAACGCAGGCAACAGCTAAAAATATAAGTAATTTAACCGTTTTTGTCTTATGTGAAAATGCCACGAAAATTCGTGATGCAGTCACCGAGGTAATGGCGTTAGAGAAAATACAAACAGAAAATCCTGTTATTAAATCGGATCCTGTTGCACAAAGAGAATTAAAAGATCGGTTAATGACGGCGCAGTACATCGAAGGTAAAATGCTAAATCAAATGCTAGAACAGCCTGAGAAAAATCAATGGGTGTGGAACGCTGAAAAATTAGATGTACAAAATAAAAAAGCCTTACAACAACAATTATCAAGCGTCTTAGAGAAGGTTTATTCTAAGTCACCCATCATAAAAAATGAGCTGATTAATCGTAATAAAACCTCATCACAAGCCAACTCGGCAAAAAATAAATTGGTGACGGGATTATTAAGCAAAGTTTCTGAATATGATTTAGGTTTCGCTAAGGATAAATATCCACCTGAGAAATCAATTTACCGCGCACTCTTTAAAGAGACGGGCATACACGTAAAACAGGATGGCTACTGGCAATTGATTGCGCCCGCACAAGGCAATCCTTACCAGTTATTCCACTTGTGGGACGGCATTGATGCTTTTTTAAAGCATAAAATGGTCGCCGTGCCTTTGTCTGAGCTATACAATTTGTTGGAAAAACCGCCTTATGGTGTGAAGCAAGGGGCTTTATCGCTGATTTTTATTGCCTATTACTTATCAAAGCAACGTCATTTAGCTTTATATGAAAGTGATGTATTTTGCTCGCATATCACCCAAGAACACTTTGAAATTTTACTAAAGCGCCCCGAACTCTTTAAAATTGAAGCCTTCAGTTTTTCAGGTATACAAACAGAAGTTTTTAACCAGTATTTAGAAAAACTAGTGGGTAAGTCGCCCGAAAATAGCACACTGTTAGATATTGTTAAGCCATTGGCCAAGTTTATACATAAGCTCCCCCAATACACGATTACGACCAAAAATATTGATAAACAAGCGATTGCAGTGCGGGATGCTTTTCAAACGACACAAAGCCCCATGACTTTGCTGTTTTCCAGCTTGCCGATTGCTTGTGGCTTTACAGCATATCAAAATGAAACGGAATTTAACTTATCTAATCCCAGTGATTTTTTAACAGTACTGGTGAATAAGCTGAATATCTTAAATAAAGCTTATGATGTGTTGTTAGACAATTTTCAGCAGCAAATGATAGAAGCTTTTGGGTTAACAGCAGAAGTTAAAAACTTAAGTGAGTTAAGGAAAGAACTTACAAGTCGTTATGCAGGGTTAGAAAAATACACTAGTGATGGCATTGGCTTAAAAGCGTTTATTATTCGGCTACAAAATAATAAAGAAACCGATACGGCATGGTTAGAATCAGTTGCTGCGTTTTTAGGAAAGGCTCCTGCAGATAAATGGAAGCAAAATAACACAAGCCAAGCTGAATATTTACTGGCAGGTTTAAGTGAACGCCTTAAACAACTCGTAAAAGTGCATACCGAGCAGTTGAATGCGGATGTAGGTAGTAAAGCGACCTTAATCCGTATTGTGAGTGAGCAAGTTGAAATGAATCAAGTGGCTTATATTACGGATGAACTAAAGCAAGCGGCAAATAAAAAATTAGCACAACTTGATTTAGGCAGTGCAGATAAGCAATTAAAGCTCACTATTTTAGCGCAGCTTATGCAAGAGTTAGCGGATGCTGAAGAGGCATGAAAAACTGCATGAATATTGTGAGTGGTTAGCTAAGTATACAAAAGGACAACGAGGGTGTTTATGAGTGAAGAAAAACCAGTACGTCATTTGTTAGGGTTATCAGGTGGTAAAGATAGTGCGGCTCTAGCCATTTATATGCGAGATAAAATACCTGAAATGGAATATTTTTTTGCTGATACGGGTGCTGAATTACCAGAGACTTTAGAATTTGTTGATCTCATGGAAGATTATTTGGGTAAGCCTATTACTAGATTGAATTCTGGAAGAGGCTTTGATTACTATTTAAAGTTGAATGGTAATTTT
>JAGLUC010000366.1 GCA_023134955.1 Methylococcales bacterium
ATATTTACCCGTCAAATATAACATTACAGGAGTACCAGTATATCAACTTGTTTCAAAGCACTGATTATCTTTTTCCACACTTAACGGTGACATAGCCTAATTAATAGCCCTCTAAAGGCTTTAAAAATCACTTACTGCTTAAGTATACTCTTTACATTTAAGAACACCCTTTTCTAGTATGTAGATTATTGTGATGGGCTAGACGTAAAGCAGCAGGAATAGCAATCTATTTCAATATGTTACAACAACGCCCTTGGCAATAAGATGCGTGCTAGAATGGGGTATTCTTAAATGTAAAGAGTATTTATATCAGCGATAATAAAACATCCTGCAAACCCAAGGATTTACTTATGAACAATTGTAGCCAATGTGGTCAACCACAAAAAAAACTAGAATCTCGCTGTCCTAATTGTGGCAGTTTAAATGCAAAAATTGATGATATTCTTGCTAGAGAAGCAGAAGAAAAAGAAAAAAACTCACTCAAAGGCAAAATAAAAATCATTCTTCAATCGAATGACAAAAAACAAGCACTTTATTCACAACTGAATCTAATAAAAACATCACTCAGCAAAAAAGCACTATTCACACTTTTTGTCATATTTGTGTTTATTTTTACCATGACCTATTCGGTCATATAATCATCCAGACTAATTAACAAATTGACTTGTTATGATGTCAATATCGTCAATACAGACTGGGCATGTTCCGCCGCCTCAATACCTAAATCTGTTAAATAACCACCATCCTCTTGAGAAACAAGACCTTTTTTAAACAACCTGCCCGTAGCATCAATAACCTCAGATTTTGCGGACCCATGCACCTTTATCCCTTCCTGATGGGACTCTAAATTGAAATGAGCAAGTACTTTAATCTCTTCTACCAATTCATCTGTAAATGCCATAACTCAAATCCTCACAAAAAAACACCAGTATACCAACTTTAATTTACATCATTCCCTCTATCTTCTAAACTAAATTAACCTACCATCCACAGGAACAATCTTGAAAACCCTATATTCCTTAGTCATAATTACAGTCGTTCTTTTAACACTAGGAGCAGCAAAAGTCCTTTTGCGTACCAATCCGCTTATTGGTCTTTCTGTTATCCTTGGATGTGGTGCAATACTTGCCATCTGCTGGTATTTTTACCCTAACATAAACAAATCATAATTAGCTCTCATAAAAAAAATGCTATCTCAGTTATTGTTCATAAAAACATTGCAACACTAAACATTGATTACAAAATAAAAAGGTTTCGATATGGAAGCATTAGATCAAATTTCAACCACACTAGCTTTAACCATGGGTTTAGCCTGGGCAAGTGGAATTAACCTCTATGCCACATTATTTACCCTCGGATATTTAGCTAATACAGGTAATATGGATTTACCATCCGATCTGGAAATAATTGCCAACCCATTAGTCATGGGAGCCGCTGGTTTTATGTATTGTGTGGAATTTTTTGCTGATAAAATCCCTGGTGTAGATACAGGGTGGGACGCATTACACACCTTTATTAGAATTCCGGCTGGAGCCATGCTGGCAGCAGGTGCCATTGGTGAT
>JAGLUC010000367.1 GCA_023134955.1 Methylococcales bacterium
TACGGGCTACTTTTTCATTACTGCGGAAGCTTCACCCTTAGATTAAGTGGATATTTTTTGTAAATTCATAGGGAATAAAGGGCGGTGCTATGTGTGATTTTCTAAGTGCGGATTAGGGAAGTTATATTTCTAATACTATTTTTCCTGATACATGACCTTGCTCAATTTTTTTATGCGCCATCATTGCTTGTTGTAATGGAAAAACATCAGCAATATGAACCTTTAAATCCCCCCTCTCCAGCCATTGTTTACACCGCTGTAAAATAATGACATGCTTATCTCTTGCATCATCCAGTCCTTTAAGCATAGGTGTTAACATTAATTCAAAACCAATCAAAAGATTTCTCATTCTTGCTTCTGCTAATACAACATCGCCAGGATCTAATAAAGTAATCAATCGACCAAAATAAGCGGTAATAGCAATGCTTTGTTTAAATACATCACCTCCTACCGTATCAATAACTAAATCAACCCCCTGATTATGAGTCAATCGCTTAACCTCATTAACAAATCCAGTTTCAGTGTATATCACTGCATGATCAGCACCTAATGACTTGACAAAGTCTGCTTTTTCCTCGGAACTAACGGTAGTTATTACTTGTGCGCCATGTAACTTTGCTAATTGTATGGCTACATGCCCCACCCCACCCGCACCCGCGTGAATCAAGACAGTTTGTTCTGGCTGCAAGTCACCTTTTTCAAATAGAGCATTCCATGCTGTAATCAAAACCAAAGGCATAGCCGCAGCTTCAACAAAACTTATATTGTTTGGTTTTAAACTGAGCCAGCGATTGTCAACAACCGTATATTCTGCATAACTCCCTTGCTCATTTCCCAATCCTCCATGACAATACCAGACTTCATCCCCTACTTTATATTGAGACACACCCTCTGCAACCTCAACAATCTCACCCGAACCATCGCAACCTAAAACAATAGGGAAAATTTGTTGATAAAAACCACCATTACTACGCACTTTTGTATCAATAGGGTTTACGCCCACCGCCTTAATTCTAATTTTAACCTCTGTTGCAGTCATTATTTCCGGTTCTGCAATGTCTGCTAACTGTAAGACTTCGACCGAACCTTTATCTGTCATTAAAATTGCTTTCATTAAACTGTCCATTGCTCACGATAATTCTGATAACTGCTCTGTTTTAATAGAGCGATATGTTTACCACCGCTAACAAAGGTATCTATAACTTTTGTTAGCAAATATCCAGCATTATCAACAATCGCCTTTCCAGGTTCAATATAAACCTCAAAGCCATATTTAGCTTTCAAGCGTAAATGCAGGGGTATTATTTATTTTATTTTATTTTTTACTCGCTTTAAATCCATTTCTTTCAATCGGATAGCTGTATGTCTCGGTTAAAATATTATTCATATAAACATCATGTTGTTCCATAAGCACTTTGTCACACATTTGTGATTCAAAACAAATAGCACTTAAAACAGTATCTGCTCTTAGTTGTTGTAATAAACGATCATAATACCCCGCCCCATTACCTAAGCGACCACCTACCCGGTCAAAAACTACTCCTGGAACCATAATTAAATCAAGTTCATCGGATGATATTTCCTTACCCTTTTCGCCCCATCTATTTTGTGGTGGTTCTAAAATACCCCATGTTCCAGAAATTAGCTCAGTCAAATCTTGCAATAACCACAATCCCAGTTTATTTTGATCTGAGGAATCCTTTGTACAGTAGGGAATAACGATTCGTTTGGGACTGTCAAGCTCATTGATCATGGCATTTAAAGTTCTAACTTCAGAACGACAATGTAAATACCACATCACAGTATCTGCTTGTTGATAGGTCTCTTGCTCTATAAATTTTTTACAGATCAATTGGCTCAACTTTTCTTTATCTTGCTGAGCATTTCTTGCCTCATAAGCTTGACGACGTTGTTTTTGTTTTTCTGTCATAAAATAAAAAAGACGCAGTCTATTTTAGACTCCGCCTTTAACTATAAAGCTTACGGGTAATCTAAAGAGCCGCAATAATGGCTTCACCCATTTCAATCGTCCCTGCTTTAGAATTTGGGTTTAAATCGGGTGTTACAAATTCACCTGCTTCAACTACTTTTTCTACCGCATTCTTGATTTTAGTCGCAGCTTCTGTCTCACCCAAATAATTTAACATCATCACTCCAGCCATAATGACGGCTGTTGGGTTTGCTATATTTTTACCTGCAATATCAGGAGCACTACCATGTACAGCTTCAAATAATGCAGCTTCTGTACCAATGTTAGCGCCTGGAATCAAGCCTAAACCACCAACTAACCCGGCCGTTAAATCAGATAAAATATCACCAAACATATTGGTTGTAACGATCACATCAAACTGCGTAGGATCCATAATCAGATGCATACAAGTCGCATCAACAATCTTTTCATCAAATTCAATTTCAGGATATTTTTTAGCCACTTCTTTTGCTGTATCTAAAAACAAACCTGAAGTAAATTTTAAAATATTTGCTTTATGACAGGCTGTGACTTTTTTACGCCCATTTTCTTTGGCATATTTAAAGGCATATTCAACAATACGCTCAGAGCCAGATTTGGTAATCACAGCCAGGCTTTCTGCAACATCTTTTTCTCTGGTCAAATAATGCTCAAGTCCTAAATACAAACCTTCGGTATTTTCTCTAACAACCACAATATCAACATTATCAAATTTAGTTTGAGCACCTTTCCAGGTTTTGGCAGGACGTATATTGGCATATAAATCATATTTCTGGCGTAATGCCACATTAATACTTCTAAACCCCCCTCCAATAGGTGTGGTTAAAGGGCCTTTAAATGCAATCCTATTTTTATCAATAGATTCTAAGGTTTCATCAGGAAGCGGTGTACCATATTTATCAAAAGCCACCATGCCGGCATCTGCTTGTTCCCAATTTATTTTTACACCCGTTGCATCAATAATTTTAACAGCAACCTCCATAATAGAGGGCCCGATACCATCACCTTTAATTAATGTAACATTATGCATTTTAAAACTCTCCGTTAATATAAATCTCGCAAATGATACACAAAATCGCTTTTTTTTGCTCAATTCAATCGCCCTAGATGATTTTTCGCAATAAATATAGCAAAATTGCTCAGTATATTAATTTCGTAAAACCACCTTAAACTACAAACACAGGTTTTTTTACTCTATAATTGACCAGACTAACAACTTAACTCTTGAGACCATTATGGAAAAACCTTACATTTTACACATGTTAACCACTGCCAAAAACTTGAGTCCATTTGACGTAAACATGGCGATGGATGCTGGCTGGGTTTCTGCAATACCCTATATTAATGTTGAAGCAAGTGAAGTAAAGGGCTTAGTTCAGGATGTTATTTTTTCTCGTAGTCCTAAAGGTTTAAAGAATACAGGTATATTTATAGGCGGAAGAGATGCTAAGCAAGCCATGGACATGCTTAAAACCGCTAAAAACAGTATGGTTCCTCCATTTGAAGTATCTGTTTTTTCAGACCCTAGTGGTGCCTTTACCACGGCAGCGGGCATGATTGTAGCGATAGAAAAAGAACTGGATGAAAAATTTAACACTACCTTGAAGGGCAAAACAATTCTTGCTCTCGGTGGAACAGGCCCTGTTGGTCAAGCAGCTGCGGTTATTGCGGCACAAGCAGGGGCAAATGTCAGAATCATTGGTAGACAGCTAGAAAAAGCTCAACGTATTGCAGAGCTTTGTAATGATGAATTTGGCGAAGGAAAAATATCCATCCAGGCAGGTGCTGATGCAGATAAAGCTGAATACATTAAAACAGCCGATGTGATTTTTGCTACTGGCGCTGCGGGTATTGAATTATTAAGTGCCGAACTTATTGCTTCAGCCTCTCAGCTAAAAGTGGCGGCTGATGTTAATGCCGTTCCACCTTCTGGTATTATTGGACTGGATGCTTTTGATAATGGAAAGGCACTTGCCAATAGCACCAGTGGTGCTGTTGGTATTGGTGCTTTAGCTATTGGTAATATAAAATATCAAGCACAAAGTCGCTTATTAAAGAAAATGATCAATAGCGAAAAACCTGTTTATCTACATTTTGAACATGCTTTTGAAGTCGCTCGCGAATTTATAAAATCATCTAAATAAGGAAGTAAAATGGCAAAGCGCAGTATTCTTCATATGTTTGACCCTATGCCAAATAACAGTCCTTTTGATGTCAATATGGCATTAGATACTGGGTTTGACGTATTAATGCCTTACAGCAACGTAAAACTGGAAAGTATCCACGGCTTAACTCAAGACGCAATCTTCTCTCGTAGCCCAGCAGGCATAAAACGAACAGGGATTTTTATCGGTGGGCGAGATATTGGTTTGGCAATGGATATGTTAAATACTGCCAAACAAGCAATGGTTCCGCCTTTTGAAATTTCAATACTGGCTGATCCTAGCGGAGCTTTTACCACTGCTGCGGCATTAGTTGCCTGTGTGGAAAAACAACTCAAAGAAAAACATGGCAAACAACTAAAAGACTGCAAAGGACTGGTTTTTGGTGGAACTGGACCTGTCGGTATAGCAACTGGAGTAATTGCCTCGTTAGCAGGTGCGGATATTTCCCTTGTTGACCACATGTCATTTGATACTGCTAACGATGCAGCAAAAGAATATAACAGACGTTGCAAAAGCACCCTAACTAGTTCTGTGGCAGGTTCAGATGCTGAAAAAGCACTATTAATAGCTAATACAGATATTGTATTTTGTACTGCCAAAGCTGGAGTTCAAGTGCTAAGCCCTGAAGTTATGGCTCAGGCAAAACAACTTAAAGTTGCTGGAGACGTTAATGCTGTCCCACCTGCAGGAATTGTAGGAATTGGAGCCAATGATAATGGCGTGATTCTAAATGAAATAACAGGGGCTACTGGCATTGGCGCACTCGCCATAGGTAATATTAAATATAAATTACAACACAGATTATTAAAACTTATTTTAGAAAATGAAAAACCTGTTTACTTAGACTTTAGAGATGCCTTTTCTAAGGCTCAAGAGCTCGTTTAACCCCCCCTTCCATTAAGCCACGCTGATGGAAGATACTTTGTAAAACAGTCTTTTAAGCTATTCTATCCTTTCAACAAACAAAAAATCGAAATTTATATTAAAGCATTATCAAGATGATTAAACTTAACCGCTAAACGAGTTAACTCCACGTCATTTTTTATATTTAACTTATCATATAAACGGTAGCGATAAGTATTTACCGTCTTGTCACTTAACATTAATAACTCCGCCATTTCTTTAATACTTTTTCCCTGTAATATCAAATTAACAACTTCAGATTCTCTTTGTGAAAGCTTTAGAAAAGGGGATTCATTTGCTCCTGGCAAACTCTGAAAAGCAAGATTATTGGCTACTTCAGTGCACAAATAATGCTTCCCTTCCATAACCGCATGAATAGCTGCAACCATTTCTTCAACAGGTGAGCCTTTAGAAATAAAACCTAGTGCGCCAAGTTTTAATAGTTGCTGAGGAATAGAACCATCATTATGCACGGATAAAGCAATAATCTTAAGGTCTGGAAATTTTAACAAAGCCCTTCTACAAGCTTCAACTCCCCCAATACCAGGCATATTAATATCCATCAAAATTATATCAGGTGAAATATCTTCCAGCATTTCAAGTGCTTGCTCTCCACAACTGGTCACTCCAATGACAGAAATATCTTCCTTTGAATTAAGTATTGACTCAATACCTGTCGCAACTAACTCATGATCATCAACCAATAAAACCTTAATCATTCAAAAACTCACAAATATGCAACTCATAAACCAACTATTTTAGAAAATAGTCATAGGGTTAATCCAAGACCTTTGCACAAAATAGATTTTTCTTCAGAGCAAAACAAAAACAAATGTCTCATTTATTATAAGGCTCTACTATAACCGTATACCCTTCCAATTGACTAATTTATTTATCCAATCCTAAAGTGACAAGTGTTACATTTCAGATAACAAATTCATCTTAATGATGCTATAAAAGATTTAATGACTACTCGTTGGCAATATTAACTTTAATATCAATATTTGCTCTCAAACTATCAATAACAGCATTAAATTCTGCCTCACCAAATGCTTTAGACATGTTTGCTTCAGCTAACTTTTGCTTAGCCTTATCTCTTTCAGTCATTACCCCCTCTCTCACTGCCAATAAATTAATCACAGTTTGAGCACCTGTTGCATCAGTAGCAGCAATAACTGTTGACTTCCCATCCACAGGTTTTGCTGCCTTAAATATTTCCTGATTAAGCTGCCAGGAAATATCACCATTAGCACGTGTTAACGCAGTAAGTTGTTTCACCTTAAAACCATTATCTTTCGCAACATTTTTCATGGATTCTCCAGAAAATACGGCTTGTTTAATTGTTAAGGCTTTTTCAAGTGCTGATTCTCTAGCTATATTATTAACAAGTACTGAAATAATCGCAGCTTTAACATCTTTTAGACTTTTAACTTCTGCTGGCTTATGCTCAAGTATTCTTAAAACAACCAGTTTATCAGTCCCAAGCTCAATAGGCTCACTATTATTACCTTTTAACACATCTTCTGAAAATGCTGTGTTAATGATTGCTGGCTCAGTTAGGATTTGAAGCTTTTCTAAAGATATATTATTTGATTTTTTTGCAAATAATCCTGTTGTTTTTATCTTCAAACCAAGCTCATCATCAGCAGCTTGCAAACTATCAGGATTTTCATAGCTTATTTCAGCTAACGACTCACCAAGTTCATAAAATGTATTTTCTGACTCAGCTACTTGATAAGCCTGCGTTAATTTATCTTTAACACTAGCAAATGATTTAACTTCACCTGCGACTAACTCAGTTACTTTAATTAAGTGATAACCAAATGCAGACTTAACAGGCTCAGAAACCTCACCTAACTTCAAAGAACTAGCACTATCTTCAAAGGCTTTTTCCATAACACCTATATTAAAAAGACCTAAATCGCCACCTTTTGAAGCTGTTAGCATGTCATCTGAAACCTCAGATGCTAGCACAGCAAAATCTTTTGTCTGTAACTCTTGCCTGGCTTTTATCGACCTTTTTAATTGCTCTTCATCATTATTAACATCTTTAGTAAAGGCAAACAGTATGTGGCTTATTTTTCGACGCTCCTTAGTCGTATACAGGTCTTTTTGCTCTTCATAATAAGCCATTAATTGTTCAGTTGATGATTCAACCTGTAGAGCCAAATCGGCTAATGAAAGCTCCACATATTCAATGGCAACTTGCTCTTGAGTTAAATAAGTCTGTTGGTTTTGTTGATAATAACTTTCAATTGCTTGTTTAGTCGGTTGTTGTTTTACTTCTGGTAAAGCAACCGAAATAAGCTCAACATCGCGTTGCTGATTTTGTATTCTGAAAAAATTGTTAATATCTTTATTAGTTACAAAACCACTTCCAACTATACTGCGCTGAAATTGCTCCATCACCATTGCTTTTTTGATACGAGCGACAAATTCTGCTGACGACAATCTTTGAGCGCCTAGCAAGGCTTTATATTGCTTATTATCAAACTTGCCGTCTGTTTGAAAATACTCTAATGTTTTGATGAAGTTTTTCGCACTGTTATCAGTAACAACCAGTTTTTCATTTTCGACATGCTGCCATAACACTTCATCTTGAATTAATTTTTCTAGTGCTTGTTTTTTTACTACATTTTCATCAAAGTTGGTTCCTGCCAAATTCTGACTAAATTGAGAATAAGCGTTATTAATATCTTGCTGATAAAAACTTTTATCACCAACAGAAATGATTGCCGCTTCTGTTCCGCCCCCTACATAATTCTGTATACCCCATAAAGCAAAGGTCACACCAATCAATATTAAAATAATCCGGGCAAAAAGTCCCTGTGATTTTTCTCTGATCTTTAATAACATATATTTATCCTCATACAAATTTGGTGTGCTTAATTAGCTTATAAAAATTTTTTAGTTATGTAAAAAAACAGCTTCAAGGTAAAAAAAGTCTTCCTTCCACCCTGAACCTTTCTGTTATTTTAAGCAAAAAAAAAGCCCCAAACCAAATGGTTCGGGGCTTTGTTTTTTGGCGGAGCGGACGGGACTCGAAC
>JAGLUC010000368.1 GCA_023134955.1 Methylococcales bacterium
TATGTTGCCGCAATCCGTTGTGCTCAACTAGGCTTAAAAACAGCTTGTATAGATAATAGTAGCAATGCAAAAGGCATCCCTCGACTAGGCGGTGCATTTGTTAATGCTGGTTGTATAGCCTCTATGGCATTATTAGAATCATCAAAAATAGTTCATTTATTAGAGAGTGATATAGCAACGCATGGTATAAAAATTGATAAGCTGAGTATTGATCTATCCCAAATGATCAAACGAAAAGATAATATTGTCGACACCCTGAATACTCATATTGCAGAATTATTTAAGGCAAATAAAATTGATGCCATCCATGCTGAAGGTAAATTATTAACCACAGGACAAGTTAAAATCACTGAGATAGGCAGCAATACCTCATCAATATTAAAAGCTGAACACATCGTATTGGCAACAGGGTCACATCCGATAGAATTACAGTGCGCCCCCATCGATAATGAACTCATTATTGACTCAAACATCGCACTAAACCTAACTGAATCTCCAAAAAAACTGGGTATTATCGGTGCTGGGATTATAGGAATTGAATTAGCAGGTATATGGAATCGCCTAGGTTCAGAAGTTATCTTACTAGAAGCACAAGAATCATTTTTACTCTCTGCTGATCAACAAATTGCCGAACAAGCCTATCAAATATTTAGCCAACAAGGCTTGGATTTACGCTTAGGTGCTAGAGTTATTTCTACCCAGAAAGATAACAACAAAGTTACTTTAGAATATCAAGATAGCGCTGGTACACACACACTTTGCCTTGATAAACTTATTGTTGCCTCAGGTCGTCAACCCAACACAGAAAACTTAGCCGCAGCCGAAGCTGATTTATTGCTAGATGATAATGGTTTTATTCATGTTGATGGAAACTGCTGTACCAGCTTACCTGGTGTATATGCCATTGGAGACCTAAGTTCATTAGGCCCAATGCTCGCTCATAAAGGTCTGGAAGAAGGAATCTTTGTGGCAGAACAAATTGCCGAAAAAAACAGCCCCATTAATTATGACATAGTTCCCAGCGTTATTTACACCTCACCAGAAATAGCCTGGGTAGGTCAAACAGAACAAGCATTACAAGCTATTGGAGTGAAATATAAAGTTGGCATATTTCCATTTTCAGCCTCAGCCCGCGCTCAGACCACTGGAAAAACGGAAGGTCTAGTTAAAATCATCACCCATACAGAAACAGATGTTATTTTAGGCGTGCATATTATCGGCGACCAGGCCTCAGAATTAATTGCAGAAGCCGTACTAGCCATGGAGTTTTCAGCCAGTGCAGAAGACCTGGCAAGAACCATTCATGCTCATCCGTCTATATCAGAAGCATTACATGAAGCTGCATTGGCTTTAGACAGCAGAGCATTGCACCTTCCACCTGATTTTGATTAATAATATTATACTCTTCACACTCAAGAATACCCCATTCTAGTACGTATCATATCGCGATGGAGATTATAGGAGGCGAAGTCAATTTGTCAGGGGAAAGGGAGCGGTAAAAACAACTAACAATCCTGCTCTTGAT
>JAGLUC010000369.1 GCA_023134955.1 Methylococcales bacterium
CCCTTTGCCCATCCTACATAACTGCTCCATTGCCACTAAATAAAGCATGAAGGAGAAAAAAGGGTCAGAGCCGAGCAAAAAGGGGTCAGCAAAAAGGGGTCAGAGCCCTTTTAATGAAAACACAGCAAGTAATTGATTTACCTTGCCAAACCATTAAAAGGGCTCTGACCCCTTTTTCTCTTTCGTCCATAAATTCAGTTTGAGATTTTAAAAAGTCTTCTAATGAACCATCTTGGGCTAACTCCATTATCAGGTATGGCGTTTTAGGCTCTGTTAAACCATCGTGAAACCCGTGATAGCAGATTACATTTTTATGATTAATTGTTTGTGCTTTTTCCCACTCATTTATTAGCGACCGATGATTGTTATCATCAGGAATAAAATGTTGAAGATACTTTAAAGCAAACTTCGAATTACCATTACTATCTTCAATAGAAAAAACATGCCCCATACCTCCTTGCCTAAGAATTTTGAGATAACATACTCTTTACCTTGGAACTCTATCGAGTCGTTAATTCTGAACATTTACATTCCCTATTTTTAAATAGCTGATTACACTCAGCATGAGCCACCAGATAAAGCGTGGAATTTGACCGTAGCAGCCAATGAATTATGCGCTTAAGGCTGTTTTATAACAGGTACTGCATTTAAAAGCTTTTGGGTGTATTGATGTTTGGGCGACATTAACACTTGTTCTACATTACCCTGCTCTACAATCCTACCTTGATACATGACTGCCACTTCGTCGGCAATTTCTGCAACAACAGCTAAATCATGGGTGATAAACAAATAACTTAAGCCTTGCTCTTTTTGTAATTTTTTTAATAGCTCAATAATCTGTGCCTGTACTGATACATCTAATGCGCTGGTGGGTTCATCACAGACAATCAGTTTTGGCTCTACGGCTAAGGCTCTGGCGATACAGATACGTTGCCTTTCTCCACCCGAAAACTCATGTGGATAACGGTGTGCCGAGGACACAGGTAATTCTACTTGCTGTAATAATTCAGCAACCTGTTGTTGTCTTTGTGCTGATTTAATATCAGGATGTAAAGCTTTAATACCTTCTTCAATAATTTCACCGACTAACATTCTTGGATTCATGGAAGAAAAAGGGTCTTGAAACACAATTTGAATATCCGAGCGTTTTTTTCGTAAAGCTGAGTCTGATAATGTACTTAATTCAATATCATTTAAATAAACCCGACCAGCTGTTTTGGGGATTAAATTAATTAAGCCCTTGCCTAAAGTGGTTTTGCCACACCCTGATTCTCCTACTAAAGCCAGTGTTTTGCCTTTTTGTAAGGTAAAGTTAACTCCATCAACTGCTTTGACAGAATCAACTATGCGTTTAAAAAAGCCTTTTCGGATAGGATAATGCACTTTAAAATCTTCAACTTTCAACAGATAGTTTTGTTCGGCTTTTATTTCCCTATCAATACAGCTTTCCATTGAGGGCAATGCAGCTAATAATTTAAGGCTATAAGGATGTTTTGCCTGTTGAAAAAATGACTTTGTATCGCCCATTTCAACGATTTTCCCTTGCTGCATAACGGCAATTCTGTCCGCCATATTAGAAACCAGTGCTAAATCATGACTGATTAACCATAATGCCATGCCCGTTTTTTGTTGAATGTTTTTTAATAGCTGCAAGATTTGCGCCTGAATAGTCACGTCCAATGAGGTGGTGGGTTCATCGGCAATGAGTAAATCCGGCTTACCTGCTAAAGCGATGGCAATCATCACTCTTTGTCTTTGTCCGCCTGATAACTGGTGAGGGTATTCATCAATTCTGCGTTCAGGTTCGGGGATTTGAACCTGTTTGAGCAATTTAAATACTTGTTGCTTAATTTCAGTTTTAGAAAAATTAAAGTGTATTTGTACCACCTCGGCAATTTGCTCACCGATGGTCATTACCGGGTTGAGTGATGACATAGGATCCTGGAAAATTAAGCCTATGCGCTTGCCTCTAATCTTACAAAAATCAAATTCAGTGATACTCAATAAATTTTCATTATTAAGTAACATATTATCTACTGAAACAATTGCATTATTGGGCAACAATCTAAGTACAGACAAGGCAGTGATTGATTTTCCAGACCCAGACTCACCTACCAGAGCAAAAGTCTCGCCAGCATGAATATCAAAACTGATATTATCAACCACCTTGTCATCTTTAAAAGCAACGGTTAAGCCTTTAACTTCTAGCAACTTATCATTCATAATCTACTTATCAAACTGTGTCAGCGGGTCTTTCCCAGGGCTAAGAATACGGTAAATGGTTATTCCATTATCATCAACCTGATAATAAATAGAATGATACTCATGAACATGTCACCTAATGCTCATTTTAATATGGCTCTGATCGCTTCCAATTAATGGAAATTCGGCAATCATTTCAAATGATTTAAACAGGTCGTCACTATAAGTCTTCGCTTACCTAATACAAAATTTCCGAATTGTATAATTAGCAATATTCTCAATATCTTTTTCTGCTTTTTTAAGTAAGCGATATTTAGCCATTATTACTGTTGTGCTTCAATATCGCTCCATATTTCTTGAGGAGTACGCTGACTAAGACCGCTTAACTCTGCCTCATCCAGCATATTAAGAACCTGCATCTCAGCTTGCTTACGCTGTTGATCACAGCGAATTAAATCCCTAAAGTATTCACTATCATTTCCATATTTTCCATATTTTCCAGAATCAATTTGAGACTTAACCCAGTGTTCCATTTGCTTTGTAATGGTAATTGTTTTTCGTTGCATTGCCATAAAGCTACACCTTTATATCCTACTGATTTATGGGTATGACAATATCATACTAGTATTTAGAAAATCGTAACTATTCAGCGCAAAATAACAGGCGCAGCTCTAAAGCCCTCTCCTGCTGGATGCCTACACGGATGTAGGCATCCAGCAAAAGAGGGCTTAAAAGCAAAACTTCGTTAATTCAATGTTGACGAAATATAATTGCATTTTTTAATTACACTGCGTAATTACAAAAAATCATCCTCAAATTATTAAGTTTATCCGCCCTGCTCAGCACGTCTTGGGTCAAAGGCGTTTCTGACTGAATCAGCAAATAAATTAGCGGCTAACACCAGAGAAAACATAAACACAAAAGAAGCTAATAAAGACCACCAGACTACTGGGTCTCGCGCCATTTCCAGGCGTGCGCCATTAATCATATTACCCCAGCTATAAGTGGTTGGATCTACACCTATATTGATATAGGATAAAACCGCTTCTGCTAACACTAATGAGCTAAAGTCTAAAACAACTGAGATTAATACAATGTGCATAACATTGGGTAAAATATGCCTTGCCAGAATAGTGCCTTGTCTCACTCCCAAGGCTTGAGCAGCCTGTACATATTCCATTTCTCTTAATTTAAGCGTTTCTGCCCGCAACATTCGGCATAGCCCTGTCCAGCTTGTTACTCCCAGAATTAAGCATAAAAACAATAAACGCATGTCTGATCTTACTATCAGGCTATTAAAATCTTCAGCATGGTTAGACATGTATACCTGCACCATTAAAATAGATGCCGCAATTAGTAATACACCTGGAATTGAATTAAGCGTGGTGTAAACATATTGAATAACATCATCTACCCAGCCTCTAAAAAAGCCGGCCATAATACCAAACACAATTGCCATCGGCAGCATAATCATGGTGGTTAAAGAGCCAATCACCAAACCTGTACGAATACTTTTTATGGCTTGATAAAATACATCTTCACCCACTTTGTCCGTGCCCAAAACATGATAATAAGCAGATAGATAAATCAACATATAAGACATTGACACTAGCATAAATACAACCAATACAATGGCTTTGCCTGTGGGTTGTTTAAACAGCACTTTATGTCTGTCATGGAAGGAACTCCATAATAAGACCATAAACAGGATAACCAGTCCTGCCCCTTTGCCAAACCCAATGGCTGCTTTAGTTAAAACATCCCTCAACCCCTCTGCCTCTGGATTTTGCAAATGAGAGCCTGCAAACTTTAACCGTGGATAGCCCCATTTTGTACTGCCATCTGCCAAAGTTATCATTTCTTTACTGTATAAATAAGCTGAAAAAGGTGCTGAATAGGTTTTTTCACCTCGTTCTCTAAGTGGTTTAGCCCAGTAATCTAACAGACTGATGATTTCATGAGTGCGTGTTTCTGTGGATTTAAAATGGACTGAATCCAACAAGCCAATAATCACAAAAAACACCAGTACTATCAGCGAAACCATCCCCGTTTTACTGTCATATATCTTTTTAAGTGGTCTTTTAAATTGCGCTTTTCGACTCACCATAAAAGCAAAAATTAATAGCGTAATCACCAGCAGATAAATCAGTGCATCTGTCCATAGAATTATCATTATGACAACCTAACACGTGGGTCTACAAAAGTATAAGAAATATCGGTCATTAACAAGCCTAGGATATATAAAACTGAGCCTAAAAACACCATTGACCTGACAATGGCAAAGTCCTGGCGATTAATGGCTTCAATAGTGTAACTACCCAGCCCTGGAATGCTGAAAAATGATTCCATAATTAAACTGCCCATAAACAACAAAGGCAAAACTACCACCACCCCAGTTAATATCGGAATCATGGCATTTTTAAGTACATGTTTAAATAAAACCTGTGTTTCTGTTAAGCCTTTTGCCCGTGCTGTGCGTACATAATCTTTTTCTACCTCTTCTAAAAACAAGGTTCTGTACCATCGCGCACCAGAGCCAATCCCTGAAACCACCCCAATTAATACCGGTAATATTAGAAATTTAATGGCTGACAAGCCTGTGTCATAACCCGAGATAGGCACTAATTTTAATAATTTACCGATAAAAAACTGACCACCGATAATATAAAACAAGGATGAAATAGACATTAAAATCACACACAAAACAATACTGCCAAACTCCAGATAACTGTTACGAAAAAGCACCATCATTAGAGCCACAGAAATATTAACCATCAAACCAACAATAAGTGATGGTAGAGCAATACTCAAGCTTGGCCACATGCGTTGTTTAATGTCTGTACCAATATTGCGTCCACTTTCTGACAAGCCAAAATCAAAGATGAACAGGCTGAGTGATTTCTGATAAAAAATGGTCTGGGTTACTTTTTGGCTGTTCTCAGCTTGTTGATTCCACAACAAGGGCAGATCATAACCATGTTGATGCTTCCAGTTTTGTACCGCCTGTTCAGTAACATGTTTATGCCCTAACTGCATTCTAGCCATATCATCAGGGCTATTCACTACGAAGAACAAAACAAAAGTAAGGATATTCACCCCCATTAATAAAGGCAAGGCATACAAACCCCGACGTAGAATATATTGAATCATTGCATGGTCTCCTTAGTGCGTCGTTTATAAGCATTAAGTGCTGGCACTAATAATAAGACAAAAATGATAACCGCTAAAACTAAAGGCCAAAAAACAGCCTGGTTCCACAACCGTCTTTTTTCAGCTCTGACTTTCGCATCAATTCGCTTATATTTCAAGGTATTATTAGCCATTAAATTAGGTTTTAAATTTTTATACCAGCTATGATATAAAGAAAAACCTTTGGGATGAAATGCAAAAGCCCAAGGCGCATCTTTTCTAATAATTTCCTGCATTTGCTGAATAATTTGAAAGCGCTGTTGACTATCATCCATATTCCTCATTTGCTCAAAGCGTTGATCAAATTCTGGGTTATGGTAATTAACCGCATTTTCCCCACCATATTTAACTTTGCCATTCTTTCCATACAAAAGAAAAAAGAAATTTTCAGGGTCTGGGTAATCTGCATTCCAGCCCAACACAAATAGCTGAATACTGCCACTGCGCATTTTATCCTGAAATCTATTGTAATCTGTTGGGCGTACAATCAATTTAATACCCAGTTTTTCAAACTGTTTACGGTACCAATTCATCTGTGGTCTGCCATCCACACCCACTGAGGTACTATCAAAATACAAAACAAGTGCTTCGTCTGTATCAGGGTCTACTCCATTTGCATAGCCTGCTTCGGACATTAATTTTTCAGCCTTATCAATAGATTTACGCTGATATTGACCATCCACCCAATCATAAACATAAGGATTCATACCCGCCCGATCTTTTAAATGACCATACATCCCAGGTGGTAATATTCCCTGAGGAGCAACACCCCGTCCATTCATAAAAATGGCAATATATTCTTCATAATCCAGCGCGATAGATATTGCCAGCCGCAATTTCCTGGCTCGTTCAGAATCACCACCTACCACAGAGTCCAGCATATTAAACCCCATATAATAAATGGTGGGAGTTACTGCAGTTTTGAGCTGTATCCCCTGCTCTTTCATGACCTCTGTTAATTGTGCACTACCCGTTCCAGTAAACTGTATCGCCTGATCAAAACTATCCGAGGAAATACCTGAGGCATCAAAGTAGCCTTGCAAAAACTTATTCCAATATGGAATATTTTCTTTTTCCAATATATAAACCACCTTATCAATAAAGGGGATAGACTTCCCTGCATCATCCAGCAAGCCATTTTCCTTATCATCTGCCTCACCTGCTGATGGATAAAAATCATCATGATAATATGGATTTTTAAGCATAACCATGCGTTGATTTGGGTTGTTTTCTGCCAGAAAATAAGGCCCTGTACCGACAGGAAACCAATCCAAAGTAATGTTTTTATCTTTCAATCCTTTTTGTTGATAAAACACATCGGCTTCCCAAGGCATAGGTGCAAAAAATGGCATAGCTAACCAAAACTTAAACTGCGGGTATTTACCTATAATCCTCACCTTATACCGATACTTATCCAGCACCTCTACGCCAGATAATGCTACGGACTTGATTGCTGTTTTATCCATTTTTGCTACTTGCTGATAAAACTCATCAAATCCTGCGATGTAATTTTTCATCACTCCAGCAATAGGCGATTGAACTTTTGGATCTGCCAGGCGTTTTATTTGATAAACGTAATCTTCTGCAATTAATTCCCTTGTACCCAATTGAGTAAAATCACTTAGCCCATCAAGTTCAGCAATCTGCTCTAGGGTAAGCTGACGGTTACTTTGAACAAATGCTGGATGAGGTTGATACTGAATCCCTGGCTTAATCTCAATTATATAATCCGTATAAGCAACCTCATCAACTGTCACCTCTCCATTAAGCCTTTTTCCCTGCTGATTAAAATAATGAATCACAGGCATTTTTACCGCAGTTAACGGTTCTAACTGATAAGGTCTTTTAAGGTAATGATACTGATAAGGCGGCTCATAAATCTGACCAATAAAAACATTTTCATTGGCACTATAAGAAACCGCAGGGTCTAAGTGCTTAGGTCGTTCAGAAAAGGAAGAATAGAGAATTGAAGACTCATCCTTGGTTTCTGCATAAGGATTGTTTAATTGTGAAATATCACACGCCGTTAACAATACAGTGATAATAATCAGGAAAATGATAGGCATAATTTTTTAATCAGAGGTTTCCATTCTTTTTTATCGTTCCCAAGCTCTGCGTGGGAACTATTAATTGATACAAGTTTTGTAGGATGGGCAAAGCGATAGCGTGCCCATCATTTGGGTTTGATGGGCACGGAAAAAGCCCTTTGCCCATCCTACGTGAGGTGTTTATCGCTTCCATGCCCTGCATCACAGCCATTAAATCAAGGTTTGTAATGTAACTATAATTTAAAGATATTGATTATAAAACCTTTATTTCATGAAAGGATACTCCAAATTTTTCTTTAATTTGAATATATGTATCTTTGTACTATGTTTTAAATATGGTTTTATTAGTCGGAGGTTGATATGGGACAATCTAATCTGGATAAGCATGGTCAGCCAAATGAGGCTGTTTTTCATTTTTCTAATAATGCGATTAAGGCAGTCAATACACTTTATGGCTTATGTATGGGTGTTCTTGCGGATGGGAAGGTCAATGATAGAGAAGTATTGTTTTTGGATACCTGGCTGAAGGACAACCTAGCTTATATAGATAGCTATCCGCTTAATCTTGTAGCTGAGCGTTTGCAGGATATATTGAGTGATGGTGTAATTAGCCAGCAAGAAAAGGATGATCTTTACGCTATGTTGGGACAACTAATTGGTGGAACTATGGATGAGTCTGGTGCGGTAGGTGGTCAATCCACACAATTACCTATTGATTCGGTAGACTGTATTGAATTTCAAGATAGAGTTTTTTGCTTTACAGGCAAGTTTATTAGAGGACAACGTTCAGTTTGCGAAGAATTGGTCGTAAATTTAGGTGCTTGCATTAGTAAAAATGTAGTTAAAAAATTAGATTATCTAATTATTGGTGAGTTAGCAAGCAGGGATTGGGTTGCAGCGAGCCATGGCAGAAAAATTGAAAAAGCTTTGTTTTATCGCCAACATGGTAGCTCTGTTCAGATATTATCTGAACAAGACTGGGTAAGGTTTTTATGACTGTTCAGGCTTTTTCGTATTTTGATTGATCAGATGTAAAAATAACTTTCATATTAGTTTTTGTGCAGGTTATTTCAATTTCTTGGTTTCTATTGATATTTAGGTCTTCACCCCTGAGTCCCTGCCATTGAGCAAGATAATTAAGGCATCCATATTTCTGCTTTTTCTTGATCACTTTATCTACTCCTCCTTTCCACCCTAAAACTGGTAGCTCTCCAATTTCTGTTTTCAGAGCTAATTCTAGGTCCTTTATTCTCAGCTCTCTGCCTCTATCCCAGCAGGTTATTAATCCTTTGTCTTGTTGGCTCCATCTTTCATTAAAGCTTATGTTGCCCACTCTGATGGATTTATTTTTTGATCTGGTGATTTGAGGTTGTTTAGTTTCCATTAATAGTTATTTTTTGGTAATTATTATATCGCACCTCATTTTCAGAAATGCACTCAAGATTATGTTTTCCTTCATCGTTAGTTTCTGCGTAGTTTGAAAAAGAGTATTGGGTTCTGGTTTCTTAACGTCACATCACTCTCACTGGCTAACGATACGATCCCTAATGTATGTAGTGTAGCTTAAATACTCTTGTACCTCATATTTCAAATTATAGCAGGTAAGATTCAGGTTTCTTTTTTAACAATATGGTCTTACAACTACATTGTTAAAAACAATATAACTATCGAATTAAATAAATGGGCAATGTATAATTTGCCCCATTCAAACAAACAAACGCAATACATCAGGAGATAAAAATGGGGTTTATGCAAGGCAAGAAAGTCCTAATTGTAGGTTTAGCCAGTAACAAATCAATTGCATGGGGGGTTGCTCGAGCAATGCGTCGTGAAGGTGCTGAGCTTGCTTTTACTTATCAAAATGACCGGTTAAAAGACCGTGTTGTTAAAATGGCGGCTGAACTTGATTCTGAAATTTGTGTGGAACTTGATGTTTCTAATGATGATCAAATCAACAATGTTTTTACTGCATTGGGTAAACATTGGGATGGCTTAGATTCTATCGTCCATTCAGTGGCTTTTGCACCTCGTGAAGCGCTTGATGGTGACTATGTTGAAGCGACGACTAGAGAAAATTTTAACATTGCTCATGATGTTAGTTCTTATAGTTTTACTGCCCTGGCTAAAGCGGGTAGAGAGATGATGAAAGGCCGTAATGGCTCATTAATTACCCTTACTTATTTGGGTGCTGTTAGAGCTGTCCCTAATTACAATGTAATGGGTGTGGCTAAAGCAAGTTTAGAGGCTAATGTACGTTACATGGCGGCTGCATTGGGTGCTGAAGGGACTCGTGTTAACGCTGTTTCAGCTGGTCCTATTAGAACACTGGCTTCTGCTGGTATTAATAATTTTAAATCTATGCTGAGTAAAGCGGCTGATACTGCACCGATGAAGAAGAATGTAACCATTGAAGAAGTGGGGAATGTCGTTGCCTTCTTATGTTCTGATTTGGCATTGGGTGTGACAGGCGAAATCACTTATGTTGATGGCGGTTATAACATTGCTGGGATAGCAGCTGGTTAGTATTAATTTATTTTTAAAAACTATGCTTTACCATATTTCTGAGAATAAATTTAAGGTAATGCGAGGATAAAATGTTTTTCCTCCAATGCTATTTAGGTGCTGAAATGAACACAAAAGAGCTTATAGATGAAGTTGTTTCACTTCCCATTGAAAAACCGGTATTAGTTGTTGATTCTTTACTTCAAAGTCTCAATCAACCTGAGCTTGAAATTGATGATAAATGGAGCAAAGTAGCAGAAAAAAGACTGTTGGAAATGAGATCTGGAAAAATCAAGCCTGTCTCAGGAGATCAAGTTTTTAAGAGCATCTGGCAAAAGTTTGAAAGATGAATTTTTCATTTCATCTTCATCGCCAATCAAATATAACAGACAAAATTAATTGTTTCATCGATAGCCAAAGTTGAACGATTAAAAGTAAAGTACAAAAAGAGATTTAATTTGTCCTCTCCTCACCCAACCCTCTCCAGCAAGAGAGGACTTAAGAGCCAAAGACTCTTCTCTTAAAAGCCCTCTCTTGCTGGATGCCTACACGGATGTAGGTGAGTAGAGAAATGCAGGAGCAATTGCCGAGAGGGTTGGGTGAGGAGGATTTGAAATAAATTCTTTTTTACCTTGTTTTTTTCACAAAATTAACAATTACTTTACTTTTGATCAATTCCGCTAGAGCAATCCTCTTAACATACTAAATACCCAATGAGTACAACAGAAATATTAGGCTATATTGCCGCATTTTTAACGACATCCTCGTTTTTACCACAAGCTGTATTAACCTTGAGAACTAGAAATACATCATCGCTATCATTAACCATGTACGCTTTCTTTACCACTGGCGTGTTAATGTGGCTAATATATGGTATCCAGAAACAGGATTATGCTATTATTTTTGCTAACTCAATAACCCTTTTATTATCTGCATCTATTCTTGGGTTTAAGATTTATAATGTTATTTTTAAACACGGTTAATTTACCTTTTACAGTTTGGAGACAATCATGAAATTTATCCCTTGTATACCTGGGCAATGCACTGAAGATGGCACTCATTGTGAAGGCTGCGGACGTTCACATGTTGAAATTTCTGAAACCAAGGGTATGGTTAAACAACTGGTTAGTTTTGCTCGAAAACAAGACTATGACAACATTGAAGACTTTGCTAATTTTGTCAGTAAAAATGTAGTCAACAAATTTCAAGATCCAGCTTAAATATTCCTCATGGAAACCAAACAAGCCATTAAATTACGTCGCTCTGTCAAACAGTTTGATGCCAATCATCAAATGACGGATGAAGAAATCACTGAATTACTCTCACTTGCCGCATTATCTCCAACCGCTTTCAATATTCAGCATTGGCGTTTTGTTGTTGTAAAAGATGCTGAATTAAGAAAAGAAATTAGGAAAGTCGCCTGGGATCAAGCTCAAGTTACTGATAGCTCACTTCTTATCATTTTGTGTGCTGATTTAAAAGCCTGGGAAAAATCACCAGATCGTTACTGGAAAAATGCAGCCAAGGAAGTTCAGGATTTTATACTCCCCGCCATTGATGATTATTACAGAGGTAAAGATCAGGTTCAAAGGGATGAGTGCTTTCGCTCATGTGGAATAGCTGCCCAAACATTAATGCTGTCGGCAAAAGCAATGGGTTATGATTCTTGCCCTATGGACGGCTTTGATTTTTCTGCGGTTGCAAAACTGATTAATCTACCAGCGGATCATATCATTGCTCAATTTGTTGCCATAGGCAAAAGTCTGGCAGAAGCAGCACCTCGTGCAGGGCAATTAGCATTAGATGAAATTGTTATTAACAATAAATTTATAAAGTAATTAAGCCGGGTTAACAGGCTGTAAATATATACCTTTTTTTTACTATCAAGTGTCCCCTAAGCCCTCTTTGCCAAAGAAAGAGGGAACACACTAAATTAAGGAAATACATAGGATGTGCTGACGACAGGAAGCGCATCAATGACCAAAGTCTTCAGCACATCCTATATAAACTCCTTAGCTTAATGACATTGAGGACAGAGTGAATATTGTTACAGCCTCTTAAACCATACGCCCAGCACTCAATATCCAAATAAATTTAAACAACCACTCTCAACATTCAGGCTATTTTCTTGACAAATAATTTCCCCCTTGTAGATAACGATGATTTTGAACCTTTAACAAAATTACGCACTGCATTAGCGATTTACCAAGGTACAAAGCTTTTATCAACATTAAGAAAGGAGTCTGAAGCGACTGTCTCACATGACCAAGCCAAACGAGTCACTTATTTAACTGAGCTTTTTTCTCGCATACACAGGGAAATGTTTCACGACTGGAAAAAACAAGCCACTGCCGACCATAAACCTGGCTCCATGCCCATTGGTAGCAAACGAATAGCATTTAGATTAGCCATTGAGCAGCTAGTGCTTGATGGGGATAGCAATAAAGAGACTGCCATTTTTGATAACAACGGCTTTGTCATCAACACCGATAATATTGCTGAAAGACTGGCCGATTTTTACCATAAAATGCGTGAAGTCAGACCGTTTTCTTATGGCAATAGAATTACATTAGATTTTTTTGTCACTGTTTTAGGAAAACTTCCTGCATTTAAAGCGGTATATGAACAAGGGATTGATTTTAGACGACTTAAATCTGAAGACACTGTGGCTCTACATGATTTTAATAGTAGCTATCAAGCTATTATCAGTGCTTTTGAACATGCGCTTGCTCCCTCCCAAATTAAAAGTCTACAAAATAGAGCTAATGCATATGGAAAGTGGCCAGAAAACAAAATTTTTATTTCTGGCGTGCCTTTTTTATCGCACACCACAGAGCAAGGTATAACTTGTCTGGTTTTGGTTAATGGCGGATTAGTCCCACTTGATGCGATTAAAGACAAAATATTTATCGCGGGAAAACAACTGGCTGATATTCCTGTCGACACATCTAAAGATATTATTGGTTATTTAGCCAATACTGAATTACTCAGATCCCCTGAGAAAACTGAAATTGATGGTATTTTAGTAAATACTGACAATCCAGCACCTTTATTTTGTCTGGAAATTAATGTCTTAACCGGTTTACGTTTCCCTAGTCATACAGAATTATTAGAGTTATTAAAGCAAGCCGAAGGTGATGATAAAAATATTATTTTCACTCTTGCAAATAATGCAGCCCTTAAAGAAAAATTATTAAATCTTGCCAAAGGTGATGAGCGTCTAATGAGAACAGTTGAAATTGCTTATAGCCGATTAAGCAAAATCAGCAAAAAGTTAGATGATGCTAAAGAAGCCATTTTTGAAGGTAAAAAACCTGCGACCCATCCTAAATTATTTATGAGCATGGGTGGT
>JAGLUC010000037.1 GCA_023134955.1 Methylococcales bacterium
CCTACATCCGTGTAGGCATCCAGCAAGAGAGGGCTTAAGAGCAGAGTCAATACGCTGAGTAGTTACTTATTATCTTTGTCTTGGTCCTGTGGTTTTTATTTTTTTAGCTTCTGGTTTTTTGCGATAAATAACAATAACCTGCCCAATAGACTGAATTAGTTCGGCTTTTGATTCTGTGATAATTTGATCGCATATTTGATTGCGATGTTCTTTATCTGCACGGATTTTTATTTTTATTAATTCGTGAGTATCTAAAGTGATTTCAATTTCTTTTAGCACGGATTCTGTTAAACCTGCTTGACCGACTATAATAACGGGTTTTAATAAATGAGCTTGTGCTTTAAATTGTTTTTTCTTTTCAGAGTTCACTCTGTTTTCCTATTAATAAAAATTGACTTAATTCTACACTACAAATGATATGGCGCGTAGCAAAAGCAGTAATCAATGGATGCAAGAGCATTTTGATGATGAGTATGTCAAAAAGGCGCAAGCGATGGGTTATCGTTCTCGCTCAACATTTAAGTTAATTGAAATTCAGGAAAAGGATAAGATTATTAGACCTGAAATGAACGTAATTGATTTGGGTGCTGCACCAGGAGGATGGTCTGATTATGCGAGGAAAATTGTAGGGAAAAAAAATAAAGTGATTGCTCTGGATTTGTTAGCAATTGATCCTATAGAAGGGGTGGATTTTATACAAGGTGATTTTAGAGAAGATGAAGTTTTGGATGAACTTTACCGGGTTTTGGATGGTGCATCTATTGACCTGGTGATGTCTGATATGGCACCTAATTTGAGTGGAAATAAAGCAATAGATCAACCTAAATCTATTTATCTGGCTGAATTAGCACTGGATACAGCGCAAACAGTTTTAGCCAAAGGGGGAACTTTTTTGATTAAAATGTTCCAAGGAGTTGGGTTTGATGAATATAAAAGAGAGATTGCAAAATCTTTTTCCATAGTGCTAATAAGGAAGCCAAAATCATCAAGAGCAAGAAGTAAAGAAGTATATATTTTAGCTAAAGGGTTTAAATAATAAAACTTGGCTATATATAATTAAATAATTGTGATTATTTTGGGTGGCTAATCCTGATATAATTGCGTACTTTTATAAAAACAGGGCCGTTCTGGTCTGGGCGTGGTGTAGCTTGAACGATATGGTTAAAAATATAATTTTGTGGGTAGTCATTGCTGTAGTGCTGATGTCTGTCTTTAATAATTTTGGTACTCGCTCTACTGACCGTAGCGATGGTTCAATTTCTTATTCTCAGTTTCTTGATTCAGTTAAGGCTGGTCAGGTACAGCAGGTGGTTATTGATGAGCATAACATTACGGGTAAAATGCAGACGGGTGAGAAGTTTAAGACCTATGCACCTGATGATCGTTATTTAGTGACTGATCTGTTAGAAAACGGGGTTGAAGTAAAAGCAAAGCCACCTGAAGAACCATCAATGTTGATGACATTATTAATGTCATTTGGACCTATTTTGCTATTAATTGCCGTATGGGTATTTTTTATGCGTCAAATGCAAGGTGGTGGCGGTGGTCGTGGCGGTGCTATGGGTTTTGGTAAAAGCAAGGCGCGTATGCTGGAACAAGACCAAAATAAAATCACTTTTGCTGATGTTGCGGGTTGTGATGAAGCGAAGGAAGAAGTTGCCGAAATGGTTGATTTCTTAAAAGACCCGGCAAAATATCAAAAATTGGGGGGTAATGTACCTCGTGGCGCGTTAATGGTTGGACCTCCTGGAACAGGTAAGACACTGTTGGCAAGAGCAATTGCAGGTGAAGCAAAGGTTCCTTTTTTTACTATTTCTGGTTCAGACTTTGTAGAAATGTTTGTCGGTGTTGGAGCATCTCGTGTTCGTGATATGTTTGAACAAGCCAAAAAACATGCGCCATGCATTATCTTTATTGATGAGATTGATGCGGTAGGTCGTTCTCGTGGTGCTGGCTTAGGTGGCGGTAATGATGAAAGAGAGCAAACATTAAACCAGCTTCTGGTTGAAATGGATGGTTTTGAGGGTCATGAAGGTATTATTGTTATTGCCGCGACTAACCGTGCTGATGTGCTTGATAAAGCCTTGTTACGCCCAGGACGTTTTGACAGGCAAGTTGATGTGGGTTTACCTGATATAAGAGGTAGAGAGCAGATTCTTAATGTACACATGAAAAAAGTACCTGCTGCTGATAATGTCATTGTTAAATATATAGCGCAAGGCACACCAGGGTTTTCAGGTGCAGATTTAGCAAACTTGATTAATGAAGCGGCATTGTTTGCAGCACGGAACAATAAGCGCGTAGTGGATATGTCTGATTTGGAAAAAGCCAAAGATAAGTTAATTATGGGTGTTGAAAGACATTCTATGGTGATGGACGAAAAAGAGAAAAAAATGACGGCTTATCATGAAGCTGGTCATGCCATTGTCGGAAAATTGGTGCCAGAACATGATCCAGTTTATAAAGTCAGTATCATGCCTCGGGGTCGTGCTTTAGGTGTGACTATGTTCTTGCCTGAAAAAGATCAATACAGTGCCAGCAAGCAAAAATTAGATAGTATGATTTCTAGTTTGTATGGTGGTCGTATTGCAGAAGAACAAATCTTTGGCTGGGAACAAGTTTCGACTGGAGCCCAAAATGATATTGAAAGAGCGACTGAATTAGCCAGAAATATGGTGACTAAATGGGGATTGTCTCGTCGTTTAGGACCTCTATCTTATGGTGAAGAAGATGGTGAGGTATTTTTAGGTCATTCTGTGACTCAAAACAAGTCTATTGCTGAGGGTACAGCGGTAACAATTAATGAAGAAGTGCGAAAAATTATTGATCAAAATTATCAGCGTTCTGAACAGATTTTAAAAGATAATGAAGATATTCTGCATACCATGGCAGAGGCTTTAATGAAGTATGAAACCATTGATAAGTATCAATTGGAAGACTTGATGGATAGAAAACCTGTAAGAGAGCCTCAAGGCTGGGATGATACACCACCCCCAGCAGATAAGGTAAAGCCTGACGAAAAAGATAAGAGTGATGAGAAAAAAGGCGACTCATCAATTGATGGTGCTACTGAACAGGGGTAAAGCTTTTGTTCGGTAAAAAGGAGAGACTTGATGTCTCTCCTTTTTTTTGTAAAAAATAAACGTTAGTAGAGTATAAGTGGAAGCATACCGGGGAAAGCCATGAAAAAAAAATATTTTGGTACAGATGGAATTAGAGGTAAAGTCGGTAAGTCACCAATAACACCAGATTTTATGCTGAAACTGGGCTGGGCAACAGGCAGAGTTTTTGCCGAAGAAGGGCATGGCTTTGTATTAGTAGGTAAAGATACCCGAATTTCTGGATATATGTTCGAATCTGCGCTTGAAGCTGGTTTATCAGCGGCAGGTGTAGATACACGGTTATTAGGGCCTATGCCAACCCCTGGCGTGGCTTATTTAACACGCACTTTACGGGCAAAGGCGGGTATTGTTATTAGCGCATCTCATAATCCTTATTATGATAATGGCATAAAATTCTTTTCAGTTAATGGTGCGAAATTACCAGATGAACTGGAACATAAAATAGAACATTATCTTGATTTGCCAATGACAACAGTGGCATCGTCAGAATTAGGCAAGGCTAAGCGATTAGTTGATGCAGCAGGACGATATATTGAATTTTGCAAATCAACAGTATTAGCAAGCTTAGATTTTAAAGGTCTGCGTATTGTGGTTGATTGTGCAAATGGAGCAACTTATCATATTGCTCCACATGTCTTTAGTGAAGTGGGTGCTGAAGTTGTTACCATTGGCGCAGAACCTGATGGACTGAATATTAATGAAGAATGTGGTGCAACCAAGCCTGAGTTTTTAGCAGAAAAAGTCATAGAATATCGCGCAGATTTAGGGATTGCCCTGGATGGTGATGGTGACCGCTTAATCATGGTTGACCATAAAGGTGAAATAGTCGATGGTGATGAGCTTATTTATATTATTGCTAAATCTAAGCTAGAAGCAGGTGAACTAAAAGATACTGTGGTAGGAACCTTAATGTCAAATTTAGGGATGGAACATGGACTTAATGCATTAGGGCTTAATTTGATAAGAGCCAATGTAGGCGACCGTTATGTAATGGAAATGCTTAATAAGCACAAAGTAATTTTGGGCGGAGAAGGCTCAGGTCACATTATTTGCTTAGACAAAACAACAACAGGTGATGGCATAGTTGCTGCATTACAAGTGCTTGCAGAGGTGCAGTCCAGCGGTAAAAGTTTGCATGAATTAAAGTCTGGAATGACAAAGTATCCTCAAATCCTGAAAAATGTAAAAGTGAATAAGAAAGTAAATATTGATGAAGTGGAGACTGTTCAAAAAGCAGTGAAAGCTGTAGAAAAACAAATGGCAGGTAAAGGCAGAGTGTTATTGAGAGCTTCTGGAACTGAACCATTAATTCGGGTCATGGTTGAAGGGGAAAACCATGATGATGTGATTAAACATGTAAACCATTTGGTTGATGTAGTAAAGAAATCAATCTGAGGTTGAACTTGTAGTGTTTACCCTATATTATATTCTGTTTAGTTTTTCTGGGAGTAGGTAATGCGTCAGTCTCTAGTGATGGGTAATTGGAAAATGAACGGTTCACGTTCAGAAGGTTTGGCTTTGGCAAATGCAATTGTTGCAGGTCTAAAAGAGGGTGACAAAGGTATTGCTGTTTGTGTCCCTTCAGTTTATTTATCTGACATTGAACGCGCAATAGAAAATACTCCATTAGCATTGGGCGGACAAAATGTAGCTGATCAAGCGTCAGGTGCATATACAGGTGAAACCTCTGCCTTTATGTTAAAAGAATGTGGTTGTGAATATGCATTAGTAGGGCATTCGGAAAGACGTACTTACTACGGTGATACTGACGAATCAGTCGCAGCACGTTTTTGCCAGGCACAAAAAGAAGGAATTATTCCTGTTCTTTGTATTGGTGAAACATTAGAAGAACGTGAAAGTGATACAACATTTGCCGTTATTGATCAGCAATTGAATGCAGTTATCGACATGGCGGGCATTGATGCACTTGCAAATTCTGTTATTGCTTATGAGCCAGTATGGGCAATCGGCACAGGAAAAACAGCATCTGATGAGCAAGCACAAGAAGTTCATAAATATATCCGCAAACAAATAGCCGCTAAAAGTCAAACAGTTGCAGATAAAATTCAAATTTTATACGGTGGCAGCGTTAAGCCAGACAATGCAAAAGCAATCTTTGCAATGGCTGATATTGACGGTGGTTTAATAGGTGGCGCTTCATTAGATGCAGCGTCATTTTTAGCAATTTATCAAGCGATTTAAGTAGAAAAATATGTATCAAGCAATCATAATTGTTCATGTGTTGTTAGGACTAGGCGTTATTGGCTTTGTACTTATACAACAAGGTAAAGGAGCCGATGCTGGAGCTGCATTTGGTAGTGCTTCATCAGGTTCTGTTTTTGGTGCACAAGGTGCATCATCATTTTTGTCAAGAACAACCGCTGTTTTAGCCGCTTTGTTTTTTTCGACCAGTTTAGGGCTTGCGATATTAGTAGGTCAGCAAGAAACTGAAGTAGACTTAATGGGCGCACCTGAAGTTGAAGAAGTGATGGCCGATGTACCACAAATTGGTTTAGAAGAAAGCATTACTGTAACAACTGATACAGAAAGCATTCCTGTTATCGAAGAAAGCATAGAGGAAGTTGATGTAGTATTAGAAAAGGAATAAAGCCTTTTTAGATTTGCCGATGTGGTGAAATTGGTAGACACGCCATCTTGAGGGGGTGGTGGGCGTATGCCCGTAGGAGTTCAAATCTCCTCCTCGGCACCATTTTAAATAGGCAGTATTGCGGAAGTAGTTCAG
This sequence comes from Methylococcales bacterium, assembly GCA_023134955.1. Classification (GTDB taxonomy): domain Bacteria; phylum Pseudomonadota; class Gammaproteobacteria; order Methylococcales; family Methylomonadaceae; genus QPIN01. The sequence goes on from JAGLUC010000037.1 coordinate 5,866, forward strand.
CGGTAGAACGTCTCCTTG
>JAGLUC010000370.1 GCA_023134955.1 Methylococcales bacterium
CCAAACCCTCTCGGCAATTGCTCCTCGGAAATTGCTCCTTGTATATTAAACGAACCTCTTAAAACATAAAGATTATTTAAATCAAAATGGGCTCTTTAAAGTGGATCCCGTTGTCAAGACCATTTTCTCCAAATAATAAGGAGAAATATTTAATATATTCATAAAAAATGTACTTCACTCATCAGTGTTCCCCTATTAATTGTACCCGTGGCATTAACCTCGCCACAAGAGAGCTCATAAAGCACTGCAAAGACGTTCCTGTTATTATTGCGTTTTGAACTGCCCGAATAGTATATGAACTGATACGGGTTATTCTTGCCTGGAAGAATAATGGATTTACAAAACAACCTTGTTTTTGAGCAAACTGTTGCCTTTTCTCCAGAGCTTTACTGTACTTTTTATCCGATGGATGGATCAATTCAGGTTGCTGTCTTTTTGACATTTCTTCAAACACACGCATTAAATTGTAACTCATTGCTGTCAGACGCATTTGATTCTCAAGTGAGTTGTTATTGGAAGACCAGGCTTTGGTTTCCTTGAAATTGCTTTTGCTGTTGTTGAACGTCTTTTCAATCGTCCAACGTTTGAAATAGAGCATGGCGATGGTTCCGGGGTTAATCGTCGCTGGCAAGGTGGTCACAAAACGGTGAAGTGTTCTGGTTTCTGGATCACGGTATTCCACTACGCTAAATTTGATCCCCTTGTTTTCGTACACACTGTAAGCTTCAACTCCAGTATTGATCTTATCAAGGGAGTCAAAAGGGATCGATTCAACCCGAGTCGCAACTGAATTTTCTTTGAGCATTGAAATCATGTAATTAGCGTGTCGTTTCTGCTGATCCCACCAGGCATAATCAGTGACGGCTTTATCGTATACATAGAGATGTTTCTGAGAGGTATTATTTCCCTTATTTTGCTTTTTAATGTGGTCTCGTAACATCGGTATTTCTTGATGTCTTTGGGTTCCGTTCGTCACAAGACAGAGAAACCTCAGCAACCCACTTCTGAGATTCAATGCGTAAATACCCCCTGCGGCATAGACCTTCCCTTTGCTGTTTTTCTTTGTATGGCTGGCGTGGTCGATAAAATGTCCATCCGCCGCCTCTACGGTGTATTCGTCAAGTTCTGGGAATGTTCTGAGATAATCAACACCTTGCAACAGCAGTGCTTCATGGTGGAGCTGATAGCTTTGCTGTTCAAATGCCCCAAGCATACTTGTTCGCCTGTGGGACTTCAGTGATTTAAAATACGTTGAGTGCGGAAGCGACTGACCATAAATCTCTTCATTGGTCTGGAGAAAGTGACGACCACTATCCACCGCACTGATACAACGCAATAACCCAAGTCGAATAAAGTCAGCGTCATTCAACTCTGGACATGAGCGTACCCACAAAGGATGACGTTCTGCTAACAGGGCACGTTCCATACTTTCATGGCAGTGTTGGTGAATATGTTCTGAGAGTGTCAGGTCTTTAAGCATGGGGGATATCCGTTTATGAGGCTATTTAAACGGAAATTTTTACCTCAATTGCAAGCTTTATTTTAAATAAATTGTTACTTTTTACGGCACTGACTGAGCCTCTCTTTTCTAATCAGGTGTCTTAAATTCAAAAAAATGTGAATATTTGTGTGCTGCCTTCCTCAAGTAGGTTGTAGGTGACTTTGTTTAGGTCTCTCTTCTTTCAATGGGAACACTGATGGTTTCTTGTCAAATTATTTAGACTAGCGTATAAGATAACCTGATCTAAGCAATAACTTGTTATGCATCAGAACAACCGACCGCCTAAGTTAGGGAGGGCAACATGACTGACCATATCGAACAATACAAAGCGTACTTACAGGATGTCGGCAATATCGGCGTTCGTCACGAAAACAGTAGAAAATTCTATCTTTCAGTGGTATCGGCTCTGTTCGTCTTTATCTCCATGGCCGGGGAGAAGGGGATTTTCGCAAATGTCCAAGGTCACGTTTTAACGCTCGCAGGCTTGGTTGGAATCCTTCTTTGCATCGTATGGGTTATGCATATGCAAGCATTTGGGGCTATTTATCGCGCCAAGTTTGACGTGCTCCGGAAAATTGAAAGCAAGCATAGTCTCTTTCACATATTCGACGAAGAGTGGAAATTTTTGAAAGCAAATCCTCGATTTAAGCTCCTGACATTCATTGACTCGGTAACGCCGATTCTCTTTCTAATCGTCTTTATCACCCTCATGTATCTCAAGTAAGTGGACAATGTAATGTATGAGAGGTCACGCATAAAGCCGCATGACTCTCAACGCCGGCGTTATGCCATGGGTCGTGCATGATCTTGCTATCACTATCGAAACTCATGATAAGCATAGAGGCTGTATCATGTTTTTAGGTATAGTTTTGGCGTATTTTAAAAAAATGGCAAGGTGGGGAAATGAAGAAACATTCTGATTTGGATAGCCTTCAAATACCCATTGAGCTTCTCATCCAAAATAATTACACAGGAAACAATTAAGGAAAACGCATGGTTACAAATATCAAAAAAATAACCGCTCACGCCACCATGTTGGCGATGATGATTTTATCATTATTGTTTATGCACACCCAGGCTATGGCACAGGCATCACCTTGTAGTGGTTCCTTACAATACTTGAATTCCCAATATCAGCAAGACCCAGTAACCAAAAAGGCTTTTGACAAGGTTTATGCCGGCTTGACTGATCTTCCAACCAGTTATACCTATGAGGGCTCCAGTAAAAATCCCTGGAAAATTGCCAGAAGCGGAAAGGGATTGCATTCTATGATGGTTGATATGTTCAAAACCTGGTGTACGGCTCTTCCTGAAATTGAAGGTACTTCGGACAATGCCCTCGATCCGATTTTGTATTTTGCCTGGTTATATTATCAAAACCAGGCGGGTCAGGATTTTGTTCAGGGGCGCGATCCTTCTGCGCGAGGTGATATTTTGAAAACTGGGCCAGGTTTTCTTTCCCAGTGGAGTGATGAGTATCTCAGCTATATGAACAGCAGGAAATCCGCAAAACTTGTCGCTAAGTGGGTTAAAGACCCACGCATTGAAATTAATGACTATGAAAAGACCAGGCGAAGGGACTATAAAAGCTGGAATGAATTCTTTGCCCGCAACCTAAAGAGTGATAAAGCGGGTAACTATCCCAGCCGTCCGGTCAGCATGCCGGGTCGGAATTATGTCATCGTATCACCTACCGATTGCATTATGAATCCTTTGCTACAGGTGATTAAGTTTGATGGCAACTACGAACGTCAATATATCGATAATCCGCTGCAACTTGATACTGTGCTGGATGTGAAGAATATCCCCATTTCGGTTAATGACATGCTTGGATCTGTTCCAGATGACATTAAGGCAAAATTTGTTGGCGGTAGCGGTCTAACGTGTGTATTGATGCCGAATACCTACCACCACTTTCACTCACCAGTCGATGGAACAGTCACTCATGCAGAGATAGTTAAGACTGGCACTACAGGAACACCCGGTACGTTCGGCTACCCTGATTTTCCCAACTGGGTGCCACTTGGCGGCAATGTAGGGGGACCAGGCACCGATTTTAGTCAGTTCCAGGCTTTCCAGCGTGGCGTAATAATCATCAAGGTGGAATATGATAACCTCCCGAATATGAAACCAGAGAAGCTAACTGGTTATGTCGCCTCTATTCCTGTTGGTTTGGACTCTGTCGGCTCGGTCGTTTTGAATACATGCGATAGCCAGCAAACTGATCATGTGAATTGTTTTAAAGTTGGCGGAAAGGTACAGAAGGGTAAAACTAAATTCGGAAACTTCTTTTTTGGTGGCTCCCTGAATATTTTGTTATTTTCCAAAAATATGATTTCTCCTGCCGTTCAGACTCGAATGGGTAACCAAATTGGTGTTATCAATCTTGGGGCTTCGCCAAAATCCACTTGGTCCCTGGATTAAATTGAATCATATTAAAGAAAACCCAGAGGTCAAATCCCTAGTACTCCTACAATTTTAGTTTGATGAATAGAAAGTTCTTTATGATGAGC
>JAGLUC010000371.1 GCA_023134955.1 Methylococcales bacterium
AGAAAGTTTGGGATTCTGTTTCAGTTAAAATTATTGAAAATTCTGAAAATTAAGAAGGGCATGAATCTTTATTTACCATTATAAATATAACTTTTGTCTGCAAGTCTGTTGTAGATAAAAGCTATTGTTGATAGCTTGAAAGATCAATTAATGAGTAAGATTTCCAAACACTTTGTAGTGTTATTTGGTTTGGCTGTTGGTTATATCTTATAAATATAGAAAGGAAATTATTGCAGGTGTTATATCGGATGCAGGTAAAAGGATTTTTTTGTAAAAAAACTTAATGAGTTGTGTACTTATGATTTGAATTCAGGATGAATAAAGTTAGGTGAGAAGTGTTAAAAGCCATATTGATAACTATCATAAAAGAATTAAGCTATTGCTAAATTATATTTTTTTATACGATAAAGTAAAGTATCTCTAGATATGCCTAGTAGTCGTGCTGACTGGCTACGATTACCTTTAGTTCTAATTAATGCTTGGTTAATCATATCAATTTCAAGGGCGTCTAAGTTTAAACCTGTTTTAGGTAAAATAAATTCTACTGCCTTTGAGGTGGATGTATGTTTGATAAACTCTAAGGGGAGGTTTTCGGGTTCAATTATTTTTCCAGCTAGTAGAATACTTAGGCGTTCACATAAGTTACGTAGTTCACGAATATTACCCGGCCAATTATAAGATTTTAAGACTTTAATAGTACGTTTACTAAGCTTAGGAGGAGGAGTTGAATGCTTTTCAGCATAGATGAATAAAAAGTGTTTTACTAATAATTCTATATCTTCAGTTCGTTGTTTTAATGACGGTAACTCGATGGGGACAATATTTAAGCGGAAAAATAGATCTTGGCGAAATTTACCCGTTGAAATTTTCTTTGCAAGATCCATATTTGTTGCAGAGATTACTCGTACATTGACTTTATATGGTTTAGTTTCACCAACAGGTAAACAATCTCCAGACTCTAAAAACCGGAGTAGTTTAGCCTGAATGCTAAGAGGTAATGAGTTGACTTCATCAAGAAATAAGGTGCCCTCATTTGCTGATTGAAGTAAACCTTGTTTATTTTCAATTGCTCCAGTAAAAGCTCCTTTTTTATGACCAAATAACGCAGATTCAATAAGACTTTCAGATAATGCTGCGCAATTTAAAATAATAAAGGGTTTGTCTGCTCGGGTGCTATGTTTTTGAATTGCATTAGCTAATACTTCCTTTCCAGTTCCTGTTTCACCTTTAATTAATACAGTTACATCTGTTCCTGCAATGATTTTTGCATTGCGAATAAGAGCTTCAAAAACAGGTGATTTTCCAATGTTTAGGTTGAAATGGGACATAATAATTTTATCTAAAATGTATGGTTTCTAAGAGAGCTACTATTTCTAGGATATGTATTATACTAAGATAAAATAACGAGTTGATTATTTTAAAAAGCATATATGCTTTTATTTTACATGTTTTTTGGATTAAATGCTGTTATATCTATCTTTTTATTAAACAATTGACTCATAGGGTTATATTTCGATATACCCTACAACATACCAACTAATTCTAGGGTGACTTATGACGAAAAATGAGCTCATAAAAAAACTAGCTTATAACTTTCCTGATTTACAGGTTTCTGATGTATATTTAGCTGTTGATACTATTTTGGAGGATATGAGGGCAACATTAGAATCCGGTGAACGTATAGAAATACGTGGTTTTGGAAGTTTTACTGTTCGTTATTTTCTGCTCACCAAGGAAGAAACCCACGAACAATTGAAGCCGTTCAGGTAATGTCCCGATCTAGGGTACACTTTAAACCTGGCCTGGAAATGAGAGAACGAGTTAAAAAAAACTAAGCACTAAATTTTATTGGCTTAATAGTGAGGTATTTCATTTCTAAGAGTTTGCACAAAGAGGTGAAAATCCCTTATTGAATTTATACGGACATAGTTTTAGTTCTATTTGTCATATAAAAAATAAGGGTCTATGTTGAATAGAGTGGGTAATTAAATTTTAATTTCCCACATAAAAAGTAGATCATATTAATGAGGTTGTTGGTATTTCGAAAACCTCTTGCTCTACGTTTAGCCATTTGAATTTTGTTATTTATGCTTTCAAGAATGGCATTAGTAATATGTGTTTCAACAAAGTTTACAATGCCTGACAGATGAGATTTTACGGTCTTTGCAAAGGTCATAAAGGATTGAATTTTGCTTTGTTCAACCTCTGCACACCAACAGTCAATAAATGCGGTTGCTGCTTGCTTATTAGGCATTTCCCAAAGATCATTAAATAACGTTTTCAAACGGTATGCCTCCCCCAAAGTTGGGAACAAGGTGATTAACTCATTGAGTGATGTTTTCTTACTCTCAGATAATGAATTTTGGTTTTTCAAAAAGGTGTACTTGTGTCCTTTTAATTCATCATGTTCCAGCCTTTCTTGTTGCCTGACCTTATCCATTGCTTCATTTAGTAGCTTAACAACATGAAAACGGTCAAAAGTAATTTCGGCTTCTGGAAAATTTTTCTTAATCCCTGAAATGAAAGCAGGTGAAAGGTCAATGCTGGCTTGGGTGATCTGTTGTGGATCAACCTTTTTAAGCTGTAAATAGTCTTTGATCTCTTCAATTGTTTTAGCATCCTTTCCTTCAACAACATGAAGGACTCTACGTTGTTCCAAATCAACTGCAACGGTGACATACTTATGGCCTTTACGTCTTGATGTTTCATCAAACCCAAGCTGAGTAACCTTTGAAGGATCATCAGCCTCATAGGCTAGACTTATCCAGTGATTAAAAATGGTCCAAATTCTATGTGGATTTTCCTTCAGTAATTGACCTACTTTATTAACAGGCATTTCTTTTTCAATTAAAGCCATTGCTAGAGCTTCAAATAACAAAGTGAAACCACTGCCTTTGCGAGCCCAAGGGACATCAATTAAACGGACTTTACCTTCACTTGTACGAATGCGAGGAACTGAGCAATGGAGAAGACAGGTGTGTTCAAAAAAATTTAGGTGTCGCCATGTTTTATCTTGAGTATCGTGAACAGAACAGCTTTCACCCTTTTCATCTTCAAACTTTACTACCACGCATAAAACCAAAATGAATATGCAGCTCTTTGACTGAATTATCATTTGTCAGTATTTCAACATTAGAAATAAACCAAGGATCTTTTAGGCCTAATGCAAGTGTAAATATTTCAGTGCTATTCATGGGGGATGGTAGTGAAAATTGAATTATTTTACAGGGTTTACCCACTCATTTCTTCATAGACCCTATAAAAAAACTAGCCCCCGTTTTACCTTAGTCAGTATTGATCAATGGGGGCATGATATTTATATCGTGATTAGATCACAGGGACAATTACACGATCTTACCAAAGGACATGTTTTTAATGGCTGGCAAGTGTATAGCGTTGACCGTTTACGAAGGACTGTTATGTTTAAAAACAAGGCTGGTACACGCAGAGAATTGTCTGTTAAAACATAAGAAAAATCAGATGATGAATCAATTGTTTTCTACTGGCTTACTATTAACGCTATTTGTAATTTCATTAACGCCAGTTAACGCAACTCAAACTAAAGAAAAGAAGCTTAAACATACACCGATAAATGTACAAGAATTAGCTGAAGAAAGTCATCGTCAACAATGGGCGTTATCAAAAGCGGATTGGGCTAGGTACAAAACTTTAATGCAAGGTATTCGGGGCAGTATTAGCCCCCAAAATATATCACCGATTGAGGTATTAGGTACTCATGCAAGAACAGATGCAGAGCGCAGAAAATATGCTGAAACCTGGGCAAGAATGCGGCATGAAGATATAGATAGGATTTTGGCCTTTCAACTGGCGTATAACCAAGCTTTTGCAAGACTGTACCCAAATGAACAGATCATTAACACCAAATTATTAAATTTAGTCCAAGGGAGTGATTTTAAAACAGGTGACCGTGTATTGATTTTTGTTAAAGTTGAACAATGTGCTGAATGTGAAAAGATCATTCAACAAGTAATGCGAGACGAAGTCGCCAAAAAACTACACGTTGATATTTATTTTGTTGATACAAAAAATAAAATTGACGATGACAAAATAAGACAGTGGGCAAAACGACAACAGATTGATGCGCAACGACTTAAAATAGGCCGTATTACACTTAATCATGATAAGGGTACGCTGTATCGAATGACCCATAAATTCATTAGTTCTGTGCCATTAGTCTTTAGTATTAATTCTAATCAATTGAAACGCATTCACTATTAAAGGCGATAGCAATGAAGATAAAAAATAGATGATAAAATGTTTGATAAGTCAGTGGCTAACGATGCAATAGTTTTGCTAATCTTGATTTTAGCAACACACATAACATTAGCTAAGGCAGAAACAATTCCATCTAATTATCACAAGATAGCGATCGAAAATAATATACCCACGGTTATTCTTTATGCTGTTGCTTTAGCAGAAAGTGCTACAAAAATAAAACCAAGGCACTATAAACCTTGGCCCTGGACGCTTAATGTTGCAGGTATTCCAAGAAGATACTCAACACGAAAATCAGCCTATAAAGGCTTAATATACTTTCTTCAGCAAGGTGTTAAATCAATAGATATAGGGATTATGCAAATCAACTGGCGTTATCATCATAAAAAGTTGGGTACGCCCTGGCAAGCCTTAGAGCCGATACATAATATACAAACAGGTGCCAGCATACTGAATGGTGAATATAAAATAACGGGGGAATGGAAGCAGGCAATAGGACGTTACCATTCTCCTGGACAAAAACCGAAGCAAAAAAAGCGAGCATTAAATTATGCCAATCGGGTAATGAAGCATATTCACCGAGTCACACAATAAAACCTGCTGATATTTCAATGACGGTTTCTTGTGTTTTTTCTTTAGCCATGACATAAAATCCATTTTATGTCATGTTATTAGCTAAGGGAAATTCCATGCAGCATAAAATAATGCGTTCAATATTGTTAGTGTTTATGGTGGCTGAGCTAAAAGCAGAGCCCCTAGTCATCTACGACAGTGGAAATACAAAACCCTTACAGTCTTTTCCTAAAACTATACGTTATCAGTTTGCAGCCCCTGAAAATTATCAGGCAGAATTTAATGGATTACCTGTTGTTACTTCTTCGATGTCACTAGGACGTATTAAGACAAGAGTGATCAATCGCCCCTTTCTTAATCAACCTATTTTTATTGTGGGTGCAGATGCGCTTTCTTTAACTTGGTTAAAGGAGCATCGTCAACAACTCAAAAAATATAATGCAACAGGCATTGTCGTCAATGTAAAAACTCAAAAAGAATTAAAGCAACTGGTACAGGCTTCCGGTGGATTGGCTATTAATCCTGTAGTTGGCGATAAAATATCACGTCAATTATCACTCAAGCATTATCCAGCCTTAATTTCAGCCACACAGATTGAGCAATGAATAAGGCATATCCCTTAGAAGCATTATTAAGGCCGCCTATTGAGTTATGGTCATCACTGTGTGCTTTTGGGATGGCTATTATTGCAGTGTTAGCCCCTTGGTCATTAATGATGACACCTACTGTAGGTTATGGAACAGCTGCATTGCTCATCATCTTTGGGGTATTCAGAAGTTTAGATGCAATGTATATCCTGCGTTATCAACGTAATATACGGAAAATGCCAGAATATGAACTCACTGCTAAACAAATCCCCGTCAGTCAGTACAGATTATTTTTAGGTAAAGGTTTTTTGTGGCAACAACAACATACCCAGCGATTACGAGATACGCTGAGTCCTAAAGTTAGACAGTATATTGATCAATCCACCTTATATAAGCTAGCAAGACAGATGGAAATACGCTGGGAGCACCAATCAAATATTCTTAAATCATTCACTTATTTATTACGGCAAAATGTCTGGTGGAACTCTGTTAGCCCAATGCCCCCAGTAGGTGGAAAACCGCAGATACATGCGGTGGAAATGAAAGAACAAAATGTAACCATGGATTTACGAGAACGAGTAGGGCATACCTTAGTTTTGGGAACAACGCGTGTAGGTAAAACACGGCTTGCAGAAATATTGATTACCCAAGATATTGCTAGGGGCGATACGGTTATCGTATTTGATCCAAAAGGTGATGCGGACTTAATGAAACGGATGGTGGCAGAAGCAAAAAGAGCAGGGCGCAGTGATGAACTGTATATTTTTCATCTAGGATTTCCAGAAATATCGTGTCGCTATAATGCTATTGGTAACTTCTCAAGAATTACAGAAATAGCAACACGATTAACAAATGCTTTACCCAGTGAAGGTAATTCAGCAGCCTTTAGAGAATTCGCTTGGCGATTTACCAATATGATTTCAATAGCACTGGTCAAAATGGGTAAACGCCCAGATTATCGCCAAATTACTCGTTACATCACCAACATAGAGCCGTTATTAACAGAATATTACCGACAATGGTTAACCGATGTGGCACCTATCGGCTGGGAGAAACAAGTCCAAAAAATAGC
>JAGLUC010000372.1 GCA_023134955.1 Methylococcales bacterium
CCCCAGTTATTCAACCCCAGTTATTATACAGGAGCAATTACCGAGGCGAATAAAATCAACGTCTTATCTTTGCTCTTTTTCTTTATGCCGAAAAAGAAAATACTTGTGTAGAAACCTATGCTTGTAAGCGTAAGGGAGGGTTGGGAGCACAGCCACTAAGTTAAGAAGAGACCGTAGGATGTGCTGATGATAGGAAGCGCATCTATCGCTATAATGCTCCAGAATGTGGCATGGATTTTCAGTTTGCTCATGAATTTGGTTTTGTAGGTAACGCGATATTTATAGAAATGGATTAACACGATGAATACAGGAAAGATCAATAAGCTTTCTACATTGACAAGCAAGATTCAAGCTGCCACGCCAATATGTACTGAATCTATGCTCATGCATTACCTGGAGTATGTCCGGCAGGCGACGAATGCTGCCAATGTAAGTTGGTTTGCAGGCTATCAGGGTCGATATGCAAACGAACTATGGAAGGCGGAATTACTGGACGGCTGGAAGATCATGGAACATGTCATGCTTGAGATTCCAGTAGAAATCGTCAAGCCTGATAAAGTCATGTCTAGCGAAGAGGCTCAAACCGAGTATTTCAAGAAGGCGGAAAAGGAATATTACGAAAAAGCCAGCGAGCGCGGTGTTGATCCAATGACGCAACACATCATCAACAGTGCCGGTCAAACACGCACCCATCGTATCATCGATATAGAAGTAGATCTTTCTGAACACTGGGTCAAAACAGAATATAGGTCAAGCCTTGGTGTGGGTGACCGAATGACGGGCGTATTCAATCTGGATGCCGAAGCGGAAAGCTATCTAATCGTTGATCGGGCTCTGGGCGATGAGCCGTTCAGCCAAGACAATGAAAATGAGTTGTATCGGTGTCTGGTCGAGTTTCCCCGTGTGCATGACTGGCTCTTTCTTGAACGGGGCTTGCTGGCAGAACATAAAAACCCTCTCTCTCCTAGGCATCGTCAGCTTATTCCAATGTTACTGGCAGGCATGTCCGAGAAAGATATTGCCAGTGAAATAGGCAGGGCTTTCGGCACAACTCATAATTATATCAGTGACATTTATGATATTTATGCTGTGAAATCCCGAGCTGAATTATCCAGTTTATGGATTCGTGATCTCAAATAACGACCTCAATCGCTGAAAATCAGGGAAACGGAGCGATAGCGAAGTGATGATTTTTAGTCCGCAGTAGGCCACAGGGAAATTTGCAGATTCGACGTGTGCGATAGCACGCGAGAGAAGCAAAAATTTTTTCCCGATAAGGTCGTCAAGTCAGTGAGGTAAGTTTTAACGTAGCGGCTTTTGTGCGAAGTTGAAACTGGACGCAGGACGTACTGGGGCACTCAATTAATTCGCCCGAGCGGAATGAACCTTTGGACAAGGATGTCCCAAAGTGATATGTAGCGAGGATGGCGCGCCAGGATTTTTATGTCAACAATATGCACGATTAGCGGACATATTACAGAAAGAACGAATGCCGTGTAACCTATATGAACGAAAACAGGGTTATACTATTAGACATACCGTACAGAGGAGTTTATTTTTGTCCAAAAAAATTAATGCAGAACTGAGTGTTTTTGGTAAGCGATTGGCAAAACTACGCAAAGCGGTTAGGTACACTCAGCAACAACTAGCTGATGAAATTAATGCAACGCGTAGAATGATTGCTTACTATGAATCGGAAAGCCAACACCCACCCACTAATATGCTGGTGGACTTAGCCAGAGCACTGAATGTCAGTGCTGATGAATTGCTCGGAATTAAACCTATTGAGAGTATGCCTGTTAGTAGTCGACTGGAACGCCGAATTCGGCAGATTGAAAAGCTTAGCCCTAAACCTCGACAACAAATTACACAGTTGATTGATACCTTTGTTGAAGCTGAGCAACTAAAACAAAAAGCTAACGCCAGTTAATGGCAGGAGAGAACGATGGAACAGATTGCTAATTTACATATTGAGAAATTACCAGAAGGCGTTTATCTTGCCACTTGTGATGATATTCCAGGGCTTATTGCCCAAGGTCGCACGATTACTGAAACGATAGAGATTGCCCGTGATGTTGCCAAGAAATTGCTGGAGGCGCAAGCTGAACGGCATCAACAAAGTAAACTGCTGACCGTCAAAGACTCGTTTGATTATCCTCTGATTTTGGGCACCTGATGGGTAGGCTGGCAGGATTTAAATATCGACAGATTATCAAAAAACTAAAAAAGCTGGGATTTGAGTTTGATCGACAAGCCGCTGGTAGCCATGAAATCTGGTTTAATCCAGCAAACAATAAATATACTACCATTCCCAATCATCCAGGGGATATGCCAGAGGGAACTTTAAAAGCGATTCTCAGACAAGCTGGTATTACAACTGAGCAGTTTTTGAATGCTTAGTAGGGCGAAAAGCGGTGGTGCATTCCGCCAGTTATCGCAAACAGCAAGAAAAATGTCGGATAACGCTACCGCTCATCCAACTTACGGTTCCGTCTTACTGGTTGATATGCATTTTAAAATCGGTAATATCTTAACTCGTTTAAGCCTCACTGCGTTATCCAAAGGTGTGAAGCCATCATAATTTGTTCCAATATTTATATCCGCACGAAAGGGGTCAGGTCGCACGCCGTTATC
>JAGLUC010000373.1 GCA_023134955.1 Methylococcales bacterium
GACTTAGGTGATCGTAGCGAGGGAAAGCCATTTTTAGTCAGATTTTTCGATCATTTGAGGCGAATAGTGAGCCTATTTAACGAAAATGATCGGAAAATCTGGCAAAAATGGCTTTTCCGCACTAGACCATGGATGGTCGTAGGTACGACTGCATGGATGCAGGAGGTAGGGCGACACAGGAGTCAAAGCCGAGAGCAATGCAGGAGATGTATGGACTCCTCCCCTTAATTGGGGATATACGGTATAAAGCATAGCTTTTACCCAACCAACTTTTACCAGGAGTCCATACAATGAAAGAATGTAACGTAATAGCAGTAGATTTAGCAAAAGATATATTTCAAGTCTGCATCATGAATCGTCAGGGTAAAATTATTTTTAATGAGGAATTATCTCGAAAGAAATTGTTAGACTGGCTACCACGTCAGCCTCCATCTCTGGTAGCGATGGAGAGCTGTGGTGGATCAAGTTACTGGGCAAGATTAGCAAGATCATTAGGGCATGAAGTGATCGTTATTCCGCCCCGGCAAGTGAGGCCTTTTCGTACCGGCCAGAAAACAGACTCAAACGATGCCATTGCTATTGCAGTTGCTAGCCAGGCTCCCAATATTAAACCCGCAAGATATTTGACGATAGAGCAACAAGCTCTTCAATCAATTGACAGGATGCGGGATATGGTCAATAAGCAAAAGCTACAACTCTCCAATCAAACTCGAGGGCTTTTGCTGGAGTTTGGTATTGTGATCAATAAAACAGAGAGTGGTTTCAAAAAGCGAATACCTGAAATCCTGGAAGATGCAGAAAATGAATTATCGGTTCCCCTGCGTGATGGTATTGCCAGGATGTGGATTCTTTATGCCCGACTGGAAGAAGATTTTGAGTTCTTTGATCGCCAAATGAAACAGTTAACTCTTCAGGATGAAGAGTGCCAGCGCTTAATGAAGCTGGAAGGTGTTGGTCCGGTAACGGCTGCAAGATTAAAGTTACAGTTGGGCCATGCAGAGCACTTTCAAAATGGCCGTCAGGCATCGGCCTGTATTGGTCTTACTCCAAAACAACATAGTAGTGGCGGTAAAGTCAGGCTGGGCCCTATCAGTAAAACATCCTGTGACCGGCCTTTACGTAGCTGTTTGTTTCTAGGTGCGCGAGCAGTGGTCTCGAAATTAAAAAAGCGTCCTCCAAAAACAGCTAAAGAAAGTTGGCTCAAAGACCTCATTGATCGCAGAGGAGTGAACTGCGCATCCATCGCATTAGCCAATAAAACGGTACGTACTGCCTATGCTTTATTAGAGCATGGAACTGACTATAAGCCAGCAGCCCTGACACCTTTCATCGTACCCAAGGCTGGAGCAGAATTAGCTTTACAGGAGAAAGTGGGTGTATGAATAGCACTATTGAAGCGGATATGATAATCAAAAATACAGGTAGAACATAAGTTCCACATCAAATGATAAGTCTCTGATATCAAGTCAGGGGGTATTAAGTAAAGATTAAAAGAGTTCTGCAACAAGAGCGTAAAGTGGTTAGACCAACCTTCAAGAGCCTGTAAATTGCTCAGCACATGTTAAGTTCAGTGCATTATTAATAATGTCGTGCAGGAGATTAGGCATGAAGGTGCG
>JAGLUC010000374.1 GCA_023134955.1 Methylococcales bacterium
GCAACAAGTCGGATGGGGGCAATGTTATTATCTGTTTCAACTGATAGGGCTATTTCACATATGTCAGCTAATACCCAGTAATAATGGTATTTGATTGCACCTATCACCTGAGATGAGAAATCTATTGTTTCCTGGATATTATTAGGATTGTATTGCTCAGGTATTTCATTACACCAGGATTGAATAAAGTCATAAAGAGTCTTGTCATTTTCTCTACCATTAGCAATTTGTTTGCTTAATATTGAAATATTTTTGGCATCTTCCAGGCAATACTGAGCATGTTGATTGATAGATTCTTTTACCTGCTCAAGAAATTCTTCATCATTTCTTAATAATGATTCCAGAATTATATAGTAGTGTTGCAGATTAAATATTTTGTCAGATAATTTCTCAATTTGCTTTAGAACATTTAATTTAAACTCAAATTGTTTGAGTTGCTCGCTGTCCATGAGATTGCTGTCATGTAGCAAACGGTGAGAAAAAAGTTGATCGGTAACTTTTAGTTTTTCATCAAGTTTTGAAATTTCAGCTCTAGTACTATTTATACTGGAATCAATTTCATTTAACTCAGTATGTGTTAAATGAAATTGAGAATTATCTATATTTACTTTGTCTTTTATGTAAGTAGCCCCTAATGACATGAGCGAATATTTTTCTGTCAGTTCCTGGTGTTTTTTACTGTTAACTTCATACTCAACTAATTGTTCTCTGAGTTTGTTGATGGTTTCTTCAATTGTCTGGGGGGCAGAATCCTTATCTTTTATTGCTTCAAAGTTTAAAAATCGACCATAAAAGTTTTTATTAAAAAAATTATCAAGTGCTAAACTGGCATTTTGTTTTTGTTTGTCGCTGTTTAGAATGGCAGAGTTTTTATTTATATATTGCTCTGGATCTTTTATTCCATATTGTCTATAGCTAATCAGTGTTAATTTCTGACACAAGTTTTTAATATCACTACACAATAAATGAGTAGGGTATTCATCAGTCACAATAGCGGAATCATTTCTTTTTAAAACATGCTTAATACGATCATTATCTGCTGGGTGTGAGTCCCAGACATTGGTCTTTGTATCTTGCATACTTTTCTTAATGGTTTCATCAACATTAGGGTCATAATTTCCAGCCAAATAAGCTATAGCAAATGGCATATCTTCCAGAAGCTTATTTTCATTCCATGCACTACGGTTAATTTCTTGAATTTCCTGATCAGCGTAAGCAAGTTTACGAAGCTGCATAGCCGTTTCTTCAAAATGAGAACTCCCTGAAAAAATACTTTCATAAGCATCGGCATCATATTCCATATTTCTGGACATAAACTGTGTACTCTTAAAGTTTAATAGATAAAGTCCACTAAATAATTTGCGGGTGAGCATAATACTAAATTGGGCACCTAAAATCGCAATAGTGACAATAATATGCCAGTCTGCTTTTTCAAGCCATGAATCAAGGCGGTTATCCCATGTATCTGGCTGGTAAGCCCGACTTCCAAACCAGTAATTAATTGTATTAACCAGATAGTATGTTGTCATGGCAAAAGGCTGTGCAAAATGCCCAAACTCATGAGCTAGAACACCTATAAACTGCCGAATATTCATCCCCGTTATAAGAGGAAGGCCTACAGTCAGTTTTAAATCTCCACGCATAAGGCTCAGCAAACCCTGTTCAGCACTTGCAGAAGCGTTAACCTCATTGTTTAGAGTGATTTTTTTAGGAATAGGCACGCCTATTTTTTTACACATAATTTCAACAAGATTAAATAAGGCTGGAAATTGACTGCGCTTTAATGTGTATTGTTTAGAATCAAGGTGAGTTGCAAATAGAGGCTTAATTAGAAATAACAATAATACAGAGGGGATAAATATTGGAATAATGATTACGGCAGCTTTTCCCGTAGCATTTGATATTTCTGACAGTATGTCTGGCAAAAGGTCTACATACATTACAACGCAGACTACCAATCCCGACATAATGCCTAAATAAATTAACGGAGCAAGAGTGCTGGCTAAAATAGCCAAAAACAATCCCAGTTTGTATTTAACAGAAATTTTGACTTTAGGCACTGAGCCGTCAAGTAAATGTTCAAAATCTTCCAGTGTTTTTGGGATGTTTATCTCTTCCTTATTTAGCTTGGGAGTATTTTGTAAAGAGTTTGAATCACTGAGTATGACTAAGTGAAGACCTAGTTGTAGAAATAGTTGTTTATATTTGGTTGCCATTTCGGCAGAAAGTCCCTTTTTTAAAACAACTTTAGGTTTAAGAAATTCGCCTACTGTTGATTCATTCATAGAAAAATGATCACAGATATTTTTTATTACTGTAGGTTCATCAATGTTTTTTACAAGAGACCCTGTACTTACAATAAAAAATGTTTCATTAGTATTGTTATTTATCATAAGGAATTAGCAGCTAATATAGATGGTAAGAATTACTCTTAATCAAAAAACAAAGAGCAATAACCATAATAATAGTATGTTTTTGATTCATTTTTTTATTAGCTTATAGATAATGAGAGGTACCTCACATTTATTCTTCAGGAAACCTTTTGTGTGGTTTTTATTACAGCTAGCCAAAAAGTGATTTTTAAAACTGTTGAGCTGGTTATTGATTATATGGCTAAAGCTAATACCTCTGCAGGCTTGAAAGTGTTCTGCATCATTTTCAAAAAAGAGACTTGAAGCTAAACATTGTTTTTAGGTAGAATTAACATCACTAACCGAATCATGGAGTCAATATGACTGCAGAAGATACTATTAAACTTGGTTTAATGCCCCCTCTCACGGGGCTTGTAGGTATTTACGGTTCAGAAATAGTACATGCTGGTCAAATTGCCTGCGAAGAAATCAATGAAAATGGTGGCGTTTTGGGGCGACCATTAGAGTTGGTTATCGAAGATGATGGCAGTTTACCTGAAAGCTCGGTTGCTGCTGCTGAAAAACTTGTAGAAAAGCATCAATGTTCCGCAATAATAGGCAATCTACTTTCAAATTCACGCATTGCCGTTGCCTACCGCATAGCCGAACCCCGTAAAATTCCATACCTCAACTTCTCTTTTTATGAAGGAAGTATCCTTAGTCGTTACTTTTTTCATTTTGCAGCTTTGCCAAATCAACAAATTGATATGATGATTCCGTACATGGCGAAGCATTTTGGCTCTAATATGTTTTTTGCAGGTAATAATTATGAGTGGCCGCGAGGTTCCATTCAAGCAGCTAAACAAGCCCTTGAGAAATGTAATGGTGTCATTGTTGGCGAAGAATATACCAATATTGGTGTTAGCCGCGAAGAAATTGAGCAATTATTAGATCATGTTGAGGCTGCAAATCCTGATGTCTTTGTTCCGTATTTTGCTGGTACAGACCAGATTTTGCTGTTAACGCAATTTACTAAACGAGGTCTTAAGAAAAACATCAAAGTAGTGATGGGACACTATGATGAAATATTAGCAAGCAAATTATCACCCGAAGTACGAGAAGGTTTTTACTCCAGCAATACTTACTTTATGAGTTTAAACACTACTGAAAATCAGAATTATCTTCAGCGACTGGCCAAACTATCTGATGTAGATGGTATTTGGCCAGAAGGCAACGGTTTTCTAACTAATTTTGGGGAAGGGACTTATCTTTGTGTTAAGGCTTTTGCCACGGCAGTTAACAAAGCAGGAAGTCTGGATTCTGAAACCTTAGTTGATACATTAAAAACCATTACAATCTTGAGTCCCCAGGGGAGAGTGCAAATGAACCCCGAGCATCAACATGCAACGATTAACACTTATCTTTCTCGCTGTAGGGCTGATGGTGTATTTGAGATTGTAGAGAGTTTTGGAGCCATTAAAGCAGAGATACCTACACGTTATGCCCATCAGCAAATTAGTAGCCAGGCAACTCTGGAAGAGGATATCCGCTTACAATCTCGTATATTGGAACAGATGAACGAAGCGGTATTACTTGTTAACTCTGCTGAGGGATCAATTGTATATTCAAATTCTGGCGCAGAAAAAATGTTTGGTTATGATGCAAAAGGAATGAACAATTTAACGATAGAATCGTTTGATACCCTAGCTACCAGTCAGACAACGAAAGAGATAGTCACAGTTTTAAACATGAAAGGGGAATGGCAAGGTGAAACACAGTTAATTAAAAAAAATGGTATACAAATTTGGTGCTCAATTTCTATTACAACTTTTTCCCATCCTGTTCATGGGGAGGTCTGGCTCTGGGTTGCAAACGATATTACTGAGAGAGTACTGGCGACTGCTAACTTACGTGAAAGTGAAGAAAAATACCGCCTTGCCATGGATGCGAATCAGGGTGGTTTATGGGACTGGAATATAACAACAGGAAGTGTGTATTACAGCCCAGGCTGGAAAACCATTCTTGGAATGAAAACACTGCAAAACAACTATGATGCCTGGGAAAGTCGTATTTTTCCAGAAGATAAATCTCGAATATTAGATTCATTACACTCGCACCTAAATGCTGAAACTTTAGTATGGCAGGAAGAATATAGGCTGCGTCATACTAGTACAGCACCCAGCAATTAT
>JAGLUC010000375.1 GCA_023134955.1 Methylococcales bacterium
AAGCCCTCTCCTGCTGGAGAGGGCTTAAGAGCCAATGTGTTTTTTACTCGCCATTACAACATTGACGCACTACTAGGCTTTAATGCTCGCCATAATGAGATTCAATATAACATTCAACTAATTTTTGAAATTCTTCAGCAATTCTGTCACCTTTTAAAGTCACTGTTTTTTCACCATCTTCGTAAACGGGAGCAACAGGGCTTTCGCCTGTTCCAGGTAAGCTAATACCAATGTTGGCGTTTTTGCTTTCTCCAGGGCCATTAACAACACAGCCCATAACAGCCACTTCCATTTCTTCAACACCTTTGTATTTTTCTTTCCATACAGGCATTTGATTGCGTAAAAAAGCTTGAATATCTTGGGCTAATTTTTGAAAATAATCACTTGTAGTTCGTCCACAACCTGGGCAGGCAATAACCATCGGTGTAAATGATCTGAATCCCATGGTTTGTAATATTTCTTGAGCAACGACAACTTCAGTTGTTCTGGCACCACCGGGTTCTGGCGTTAATGAAATACGGATGGTATCGCCAATGCCTTGTTGCATTAACACAGATAAAGCAGCAGCAGAAGATACAATACCTTTTGATCCCATGCCAGCTTCAGTTAGCCCTAGATGTAAGGCATAATCACAACGGTTTGCAAGGTCTTGATAAATGTTAATCAACTCCTGAACATTACTAATCTTGCAAGATAAAATAATTCTATTCTTGTCTAGACCATAGTCTTGAGCTTTAGAGGCACTTTCTAGCGCGGAGATAACAATCGCTTCGCGTGTGATAGCAGGTAATTCTTGTGGATTATCTTTGAGTCTGTTTTCGTCTAATAGACGCATTAAAACAGATTGATCCAGACTTCCACCATTTACCCCAATGCGAACAGGTTTGTCATGTTTGCAAGCAAGCTCTATCATTTGCTGGAATTGAGGGTCACGGTTTTTACCACGACCGACATTACCGGGGTTGATTCTAAATTTGGCTAAAGCATCCGCACATTCGGGATATTTGTCTAATAG
The DNA here is from genome assembly GCA_023134955.1 of Methylococcales bacterium. Lineage (GTDB taxonomy): Bacteria > Pseudomonadota > Gammaproteobacteria > Methylococcales > Methylomonadaceae > QPIN01. The sequence goes on from JAGLUC010000375.1 coordinate 1,016, forward strand.
TTTATGACCATTAAAATGAAAATCACCAATAAGTGGTACTGAAAATCCTTTTTGTACTAACTGGTTATGAATTTCAGGCACTGCTTTAGCCGCGTCTTCAGAGTTAACGGTAATTCTGACAAGTTCAGAGCCGGCTGTTGATAACTCCATTATTTGTTTAACCGAGCCAGCAATGTCTACTGTATCAGTATTAGTCATGGATTGAACAACAATAGGTGCTCCACCACCAACTTTAATATTACCAATTAATACTTGGTTAGTTCTTTTTCTTGAGCTAATTGACATAGTGTTTCTTCTAAAATTATATTTGGAGTAGTTTCTATTTGGGTTGATTGATATAGAGTATCTAATATTTAATTTTTATTACGCTATCGTAATTAAGTATTGATGGTATTAATCGTCCCAAAAGTTCTGGCAGGGTATTTTGACACTGTTTTGTTAACACATATTGTAGTCCGTATGAAGTTTACCTAATACGGTGTTTCGAGTCATCGCTTCCCCGTAT